>JAVFAO010000181.1:0-13331 GCA_034002465.1 Myxococcota bacterium | reverse complement strand
TGCGCCTTCAGCAAGCTCAACACTTCCTCCATCAAAGCGAGCTCGTCGCCGTCACAAGCCCCACAGGAGAGCAGCAATTGCCCATGCTCCACCGCATCTTGGCATGCCTGCTCGTCGAAAAAGACATGGGTGCGGCTATTTTAAAACGCCCGTTACGACAGGCGATACGCGCATAATCCGAGACGCGAGCTGCCTTTCTGGGTTAGCTATGGGTTATCGAGGCTCATAGCTCACGGCCATGGAGGCAGCTCGCGATGGAAGCATACTCGATCGTCAAGGAAGAAGACCAGTTTGAGAGTGCACGTGCTCACTTTGAAGACTTGGTTTGGAAGCTCCGCTCTGCGTCCGCTCTGAAAACGGACCACGCAACCCTGGAGCAGCAGCTACAGGTGGACGGATGTGAACTGTTGCGGCAGCTGTTTCAAAGCCATCTCGACTTACGCGAGCTAAGCGAGCCGAGCATTTCAGTCATTGGCTCGGATGATGTTGAGCGGCGTTGCCTGCGCGCGAGCCAGCGAAGTCTGATGACGGTATTCGGGCCTGTGGTCATTGGTCGCCTGCAGGCCAGCGCGAAGGGTTATGCCAGCTTGCACCCCCTCGATTCAGAGCTCAACCTCCCGCACCAGCGGCAGTCTTTCGGGGTCCAGAAGCGAGTGGCGGAAGATGCCGCTCAGCGATCATTCGACGAGGTCGTTTCGAGGCTCGCGAAGGAGACTGGAGCGACAGTGTCAAAGCGTCAGACGGAGTTGCTCGTCATGGCGGCTGCGCAGGATTTTGAAGCATTCTACGCGTCGCAGTGCCCCGCTGAGTCGACAGCGGAGCAGAGTGAGCTCTTGGTCATGAGCTGCGACGGCAAGGGCATCGTGGTACGGCTCGAGGACCTGCGAGAGGCGACACGGAAAGCGGCGGAGTCTCAAAAACACAAGCTCAACAAGCGGCTCAGCCGAGGTGAGAAACGCAACCGCAAGCGCATGGTGGAGGTGGCTGCCGTGTACAGCGTTGCTCCGAACCAGCGTACAGTCGAGGAGGTGCTCGGCGAGTTGCAATCGAGACGCGTGCGGCGTGCGGCGCCGAGAGCGACAAAGAAGCGCGTCTGGGCTTCGGTACGGGCGGGTCTCAAAGAGGTGATTGCCGAGATGTTTGAGGAGGCTCAACGGCGAGACCCTGAGCAGCGCCAGCGCTGGGTGGTTCTCGTTGATGGCAACAAGGACCAAATCAAGCAGATCCTCAAGCAAGCAAAAGAGCGCAAGGTGAAGATAACGCTACTGCTGGACTTCATTCACGTGGCGGAATACCTGTGGAAGGCGGCCTACTCATTCAACGCCGAGGCAAGCCAGGAGGCGGAGGCCTGGGTGAGGGAGCGCCTGGCCGAGACACTGCGTGGGAGGTCGAGTGAGGTCGCTGCCGGCATCACACGCAGCGCGACGCTGCGAAAGCTGTGCAAGGCCAAGCGTCAGGCCGCCGACAAGTGTGCGGCCTACCTGGTCGCAAACCGAGCGTTGCTTCGCTACGACGAAGCTCTCACGGCAGGCTTTCCCATCGCAACAGGAATCATCGAAGGAGCCTGTCGCCACCTCGTCAAGGACCGCATGGACATCACCGGTGCTCGATGGAGCTTGGATGGAGCTGAAGCCGTACTACGCCTGCGCGCTCTGCGCTCGTCAGGGGACTTCGATGAATACTGGCGTTTCCACCTCGCCTGCGAGCATGAACGGAATCATCTCTCTCAATACGCGGGAGCGAACCCTCGAAATGGGATACCCCAGATTCGGCGAGCAAAATCATCCTGCCTTCATGTTGTCGCAGAATAGCCGCACCCAATCGTTTTGGGCTCAAGGACTGGGTGTTTCGACACAAAAGGCTTCTGCCGAAGGCTTGGGGAAACAGGCCAAGCGCCCAATCGACAAGAACTCGGGGGAACAGGCCAAGCGCCCCCGCGACAAGTTGTTGCGTGCCTTCCCTGGGCCACACCCTTCGGGCTGCCTTCGCAGCGAGTCTCCGTCTCCTGGCTGCGAGCTCTTGGCAGAATACCACTTTTCCCTTTGTGATCGAGCGGTTTTCAACACAGTTCGGGGCACTTGTTTCGCTCGTTTCAACCGACGCTGCGTGAGGAGCGCGATGCCTGCGCCCCCCAGCGGCGCGCAAGCGATACCCGAGCTCCCAGCGTAGCGATACCCGTCTTCGAACGCCATGGCATCCAGCTCGTCCTTGCACAACGCCCGTTCGGAAACCTCCAGGTTCAGGCACTTGTCCTGAGCTGTGCCGTGTCCGATGTGCGCAACATCACCGCTCTCGGTTCAAGGAGTCCACATGTTCTCTGTCCAACACCTCGCGATAGTCTCGCTGCTCACCCTCGCCGTCGCCTGCCAGGCACCAGCACCGCCGCCTGCAAGCAAGGATGCCAGCCCCAACACAGAACAAGCGCAGCCCACGCCTCCTGCCGACCCCATCGCCACGCCTCCCTATCCAGCACCAGATGCGAGCAGCGCTGCGGTGCCTCCGACACAAGCCGAGCAAGCGCCTTCCACACCCCCAAAGGCGACGCCAGATGACACGACGGTGGCAGCCGATGCCCTGCAAAAGCTTGGAAACCCAAGCGAAACGCAGGACTTCGGAAGCCCGCTCGACGACGCCCGCGCCCTCGAAGCTGCCATGAAGGTCAAGACCGAGCCAGGCGACATCCCGCGCCTCTCACTCGAGGTCGATGGCAAGCGCTTCCCCCTCCCGCTCGAGCATACCCACGTCAAGGCGAACATCGTCGGCTATGTCTCACAGGTCGAGGTCACCCAGACCTACGCCAACCCCTTCGACTACCCCATCGAAACCATTTACGTCTTCCCCCTCCCGGAAAACAGCGCCGTCAACGACATGAAGATCGTCATCGGTGAGCGCGTCATCGAGGCGGAAATCAAGAAGCGACAAGAGGCGCGAGAGCTCTACGAGACCGCCAAGCAAGAGGGACACACCGCTGCGCTGCTCGAGCAAGAACGCCCCAACGTCTTCACCCAATCCGTGGCCAATGTGGCCCCAGGGGAGAAGATCAAGGTCGTCATCGCCTACGCCCAGACCATGACCTACGACGCAGGAGAATACGAGTGGGTGTTCCCCATGGTCGTCGGTCCTCGCTTCGTCCCAGGCAACCCCACCGGTGCCTCCGGCAGCGGCTGGTCGCCCGACACCGACCAAGTCCCCGATGGCTCACGCATCACCCCGCCCATCGTCGGCGGCGGCATGCGCACCGGTCATGACATCTCCCTCGAGCTCACAGCCCACACGGGCTTCCCCATCATCGACTGGTCCGTACCAACCCATGAGGTCGCCGCCGAAGCAGCCCAAGACGGCGTCTTCCAGCTCGCCCTCGCCGAGAAGGACTCCATCCCCAACCGAGACTTCGTCCTGCGCTACAAGCTCGCCGCAGCCGAACCCGCCGCCACGGTGCTCGCCGAGCACGACGGCAAGGACGGCTACTTCACCCTCATCTTGCAACCACCCGCCCTCGAGCTCGACACCCTCGTGGGAAAGCGAGAGCTCATCTTCGTCGTCGACATCTCCGGCTCCATGTGGGGCAAGCCCATGGCCATGTGCAAGGACGCCATGACCACAGCACTGCGCATGATGCAGCCCGTCGACACCTTCAACATCATCACCTTCGCCAGCGGTGAGAAGCTCCTCTGGAGCGAGCCCCGTCCCGCCAACGACGCCAACATCAAAGACGCCATGAGCTTCATCGACGGCCTCGTGGCCGGCGGCGGAACCATGATGTCAAGCGCAGTCCAGGCGGCGCTCAGCAACCCGGTGGAGCAGGGTAGACACCGCTACGTCTTCTTCCTCACCGACGGCTACGTCGGCAACGAAGCCGAAATCCTCAACCAGGTCAGTGCCTTCACCTCCACCGACGCACAGGGGAAGAAGCGCGTATTCGGATTCGGTGTCGGCTCCAGCGTCAACCGTATGCTTCTCGACGGCATGGGCACCCAAGGCAATGGGGCCACGGTCTATGCGACCAACAGAGAGGATCCCACCCGCGCCGTCCACCGCTACTACAGCATCATCGATCATCCCATCGCCACTGACTTGAGCATCGACTGGGGTGGGCTGGAGGTCAGCGAGCTCCTCCCGGTCGTGCTCCCCGACTTCCTGGCCTCGCGCCCAGTGGTCATTCACGGTCGCTACAGCAAGCCCGGAACGGCCACCATTCGCGTCACAGGCAAGAGCGAAAACAGCCGCTTCGAGCTGCCCGTCTCCATCGACCTCCCAGGTCCGTCTGCGGAAGCGGACAAAGTGCTCGGCGTTCTCTGGGCAAGGGCCAAGATCGATGAGCTCTCGCGAGACCTCTGGGATGGCGACAACCAGCAAATCCAAGACAGTATTACCCAGCTCGGCCTCGACTACCGGATCGTCACCGCCTTCACCAGCCTGATCGCTGTCGATCGCTCACGCACGGTGGGTCAAGGCGAGCCCACGACCATCGTGCAACCTGTTGACCTCGCAGAAGACGTGTCCTCGATGGCTTATCCACAACAGGCCCAACTGGCCAAGCCGACAAGGGCCCGCGCGCCCTCGGGAGCCAAATACGACAAGAGCGCTGAGGCCTTGCCGAGTCCAGCCGAAGCAATGGAAACAGTCTCTCCCGAGCCCGCGCCGAGCGCTGAACCCAAGAAAGATGAAACACACTCGAACACGCCCGCCGCCCAGATTCGGCTCACCCTTCGTGTATCGATGTCCGATTTTCAAAAGTGCTACGAGGAGCGAAAAGTGGAGAAGCCTGAGCTCGCTGGTAAGCTCCTCCTCAAACTCGAGATCGGTGCCGACGGCAAGGTGGCCAAGCTGAGCTTCGAAAACGACACCCTCGGTGACCCCAAGCTGCTCGAGTGCTTGCGAAGCATCATCGAGAAACTCGACTTCGGCCTGCTCTCAGCTCCCATCTCCGTCAGCTACCCGCTCGTCTTCAAGTGACGAGAGGGTGGCGCGCATCCTCGTGCGTGATGCCGAAGGCAACACCAGGGCAGCTCCTGCCCAAGTCCATCGAGCGAGAGCCGCTCCCTTTCGCAGCGCCCGCAGAGCGTGATAGCCTGCATGGCGTGGTCGTCGCGCAAGCTGCGCCACAGCCCGTGCGTTCGGGCACGCGCCGCGCTGCCACAGGACAAGGAGCTTTGCGTGTCACGCCTACTCGATCGATTGCCACCCGAGCTCGGCCTACGCGCTGCGCTCCTCGAAGCTGGGGTACTGAGCCCCACACAAATCCACGCGCTGCTCAACGAGCTGCGCATCGATCCCATGTGCACCGTGGCCGAGCTCTCAGACGAACTTCGAAGCCAGCTCGAGGCGCACACGCAGCAGCTCGTCCAAGGCGAGCTCACCACCACAACGCTCTGGAAAGCGCCGCTCGATCGGGTTCGAGCCATCGTCTATCACTACGCCACACAGCATCGCGTCCTCGAATGGGATCCCGAACGCCCGAAGGACGGTTTGGCGCGATGGGTCTTCGGGTTTCTCTCCGAGTCCCCTGTCCCGGCAGAGACCAGACGCACCCTCGCCGCGCTCGAAGAGAAGCTCGAGAATCGCCCCGACTATGGTCATGATGTGGGCGAATTTTATGAAGAAATCGTCTATCTCTTCGCCCTCTCGCCTCTCGAGGAAGAGCTGCTCTGGCTCTTCTTGGCACCCGCGCTCGAACCCCAGTTCCAATGGCTCTACGATGCGCTCAGTCGCACCGTCAGCATGGGCGCGCTGCCCCTGCGATTGGCCCTGCAGATGGCCCAGTCCGCTCAGCTCGCCTCGGACGAGGCGCTCATGACGGCGCTGCAACCCTCCGGAGTGCTGCGCCGACTTGCCCTGATTGAGCCAACCCCAAGCGCCGACGTCTTTCGCGCTGCCCCTCGCCTCGTCGCGGCCTTGCTCTCGCAGCAACGAGGTGAGCAAGACGAGTCCCTGGCCGGTTTGCTCCGCATCAGCGAAGCTCAGAGCCTCAGGTCCAATGCCGAAGACGAAGAGGACGCTGCCCTTCGCCCCGACGAGCTCATCGCAGCCGTGGGCAGGGAGCTCCCGAGTAGACTACGGAAGCTCTTGCGGCAAAAACGAAATCGCATCCTGGTCCTGGGACCGAAGGGCTCTGGAGCCCAGACTTTGGCCCATGTCATTGCCGGCATCCACAGCCTGCGCCTGGCCACCATCGACCTCGAGGCGCTGCTCTCCACCCAAGACTTTCAATGGCGGGCCGTGTTGCGAGAAGCCACTCTGCAGCGCGCCATGCTCCTCTTCACCAACATCGACGCGCTCGTCAAGAGCGAGAAGCCCTTGCTCGCGCGCGAGCGCCTCCTCACCATCCTCGCCCAACTCAGCACACCCATGGTGCTCGACGCGGGCTCGTCACTCTCTTCAGACCAAGTCTTTCAGCTCGTGCACGCCCTCGACGCCGTCACCCTTCGACTTGGGCTACCCGACCGCGAGCAGCGTGAAACCCTCTGGCGATGGGCGCTCAGCGCTCCAGCAGACAACACCGTTGCGGTGAACCTTCGACACCCAAAGCTCGGCGCCAAAGACATCGAGCGCCTCATCGAGGAGGTCCGAACCTTCCCCTTGGGCGCTGACCAGATCGCAGACGGCGTAAGGCTCGGACGAGTTTTTACACTCCAAGATCATCCCGACGAAACGGGCATCGAGGTGCGTGCGCTCAAACGCGCCTGCCAGTCGCTGCTGGGTCACCGCCTCGGGCAAGTCGCGACCCGGGTCGAGAGCAAACATGCCTGGGAGGACCTGATCGTCCCCGAGAGCGTGAAAGAGCAGATCGACGAGCTCATCGCCTATGGGCGACTCTCGCGAAAGGTCCTGGACGACTGGGGCTTTGGAAAGAGCCTCTCCTATGGAAAGGGCCTGACGGCGCTCTTCAGCGGAGCGTCCGGAACGGGCAAGACCATGGTCGCAGGGCTCATCGCCCGTGAGCTCGGCATGGATCTCTACCGCGTCGACCTCTCGCGGATGGTCTCGAAATACATCGGGGAAACCGAGAAACAACTGGCCATGCTCTTCGACGAGGCGCGGGCCTCGGGATGCGCGCTGCTCTTCGACGAAGCAGACAGCCTCTTCGGAAAGCGCACCGAGGTGCAGTCCTCGACCGATCGCTACGCCAACCTCGAGGTCAACTTCCTCTTGCAGCAGGTCGAAGAACACCCCGGGATGGTGCTGCTCACCTCGAACTTCCCCAAGAGCATCGACGAAGCCTTCATGCGCCGGCTGCGCTTCCGCATCGAGTTCCCCCGGCCCGAGGCCCCTGAGCGCGAGCACATGTGGCAACGCATGATCTCCACCCAAGCCCCCCAAGAGGACGACCTGCAACTCGCCCGCCTCGCCGAACATTTCGAGCTCAGCGGTGGCGAAATCCGAAACGCAGTGCTGCGCGCCGCACTCTATGCCGCCAGCGAAGATCGCCCGCTGTGCCCCGAAGATCTCGAGCGTTCGGCGCGCGCCGAATACCGTCAACTTGGGCGACTCGTCCCCATCCAGCGTCGCCACAACGCCTGAACGACCGCACCCGTACAGGCAGCAACCAAGTGCATCTCCGCAGACCCGTTCGCGCATACTGAGTCACGACCATCATGCCACGACGCATCGTCGCCATGCTCGAACCCTTGCTCGAGCAAGCCAGCCACAGCCCCGCCTCGACGCGGCGCCTGTCGGTCAGCGACCAAGCAGCGCGCGCACTCTTGCTGCGCTATCTGCTGCGACTGCGACCTTGGCGGCTCGCCGCAGCTCAGTGCAAGCTCGAACAGGAGCTGCGCGAGTCGATGCTGCTCAGCTGGCTCAAAGGCCGCGGCGACAATGCCAGCTTGCTTCGCTGTGAGACCATGCTCGATGCGCTCATCCAAGATGCTGGCCAGCGTGCACGACAACCCGGCGAGACAGGGCAGACCCCATCCACACCACCCCTGCTTGGCTCGTCGCTGGCATCCTCGCGCCAGCTTGACGCCATCGACATCGCCTTGCTCGACTTGTTGCATGCCGCCTCTGGCGAGAGACCCGACCTCGTCGCCATTCTCGCCGAGCTCGGGTGCTTGCGCCCTGCTCGGGTGCGCGCGGGGGCCTCCCTCGCTGCCTCAGTCCTGCGTGCCGCCCTCGGGCCCAAAGCTGCAGCTAGGCTCCAACGACTCGCACGCCTCGGCCTCGTCGCACACATCGAAGGCTTGGACGACCGCGAAGGCTACGTACAGATACCCTGGCCCCTGCAACAACTCTGGAACGCCGAGCGCCCGCTGCGCAGTCCCCTCGCCCTCGACAAGGGAGTCAGCATCTGGCCTCTGGGACCAAGCGCCAACCCCACACTGTTGCACGCCATCTGGCCCCAACTCGAAAAGACCTCAGCCCTGGCCGCAGGCGCCAAGCATCCGGCAGCGGCTCTTTCTTCGGAAAGTCCAACGGATACGAACACTTCGTTGTCGTTTGGCAGTGGACGATGGCTGCTCGTAGGTGGCGAAGAAGAGGCCATGCATTGCGTCGCGTGGTGTACCGAACAGGAGGACCGAATCGCCTACCAAATCGAGCTCGACGCTGAAGGCTCGATGCCAGCCCCTTGGTTGAGCATGGCTCGACAGCTTCGGCCAGGACCACTGCTGCTCAAGGCCGGTCGCGCCGAGCTCAACACATTCGCATTCAGAAAATCCATCCTCGGACCAGGCCCCGTGTTCTTACATCGACCTCATCAGTCCGCCATCACGCCTGCGGAAGAGCTCGGCTGGCGACAACTGGAGCTGGAGGGAGGGGATCTCTGGAGTCACGCAGTGGCCGCTCGGCTGGGAGGCATTGAAGCTCGCTTGGCGACCCTGTGGAACGAAGGACTCGGTCAGCTCTCTCGTCCCGTGCGCCGCGCCGCGCTGCTCTTGGAGCTCGAACGCAGTCAGCCGCGCCAAAAGGAGCTGCTGCGCGCTGCGCTCGATGACATCAGCAATCAGCGGATGCAGTCGGTCGGGTTGCAGCGCATCGTCGAGCCTGCCGCCCCGGATATCATGCCCGCAGCCACCGCCGAGCAGATGAGCGAGGTGTTGACGGTCGTCAGAATGTGCGGCGAAGCGCGGCGCGGGGAGCGAGCTCGCGGCATGTTGCCAAGCCGCTCCATCATTATTCTCGAAGGCGAGCGCTCCATCCTGCAGCGGCGCGCTCTGTGGAAGCTGGGGCTCGCCTGGGGACAGGCTGTCTACGAAATCGACATCTCTCAGGTCCTGAGCCGCTACATTGGTGAAGCAGAGGAGCGCCTCGCCACGATCTTCGCCCATGCCCGAAGCAGTGGCTGCGCCCTGTTCATCGATGAGGCCCAGGGCCTGCTCGGAAAGCGCACCGACATGAAGCGCTCCGTCGACCGATACTCGACCATGCAGGTGCAGTCTGCCCTGCAAAGCCTCGAAGACTTTGAGGGACTACTGATCCTTAGCTGCAGCTCCGGCGATGAGCTCGACAGCGGCGTCCTGAGTCGCGCGCTGTTCCGAGTGCGCTTCCACACACTCTCCCAGCAAGAGCGCGCCGCTTTCTGGACCCGCTCTTTGCCCCCCCAAGCCCCCCTCAGCGATGACATCGACTGGGAAGTCATCGCCGAGGACTTCTTGCTCGATGCCGACCAGATCCTGCGTGCAGGGCTCTTGGCCGCCATCGACGCAGCTCGACTGGAGCGAGAAATCGACCACGAGCTGCTCTGCAAAGCCTGCGCTGCCTCGGCCCAACGCAGTAGCTAACGAAAAGAAGTCGAAGCCGGGAGGCGGAGACTCGCTGCGAAGGCAAAGGCAAAGGCAGCCCGAAGGGTGCGTGCCAGGGATGGCACGCACCAGGTGAGCGAAGCGAGGCACGAGTCAGCGTCTGTCGCGCCCGCATCCGATGCGCCTGCGCAGCGCTGCGAGGGTCTCGCGAGAGCGAACGAATGCCAACAACGAAGGTCTGTGCCCGGTCCCCTCGACGGCAGCTTCAATACAACAAATGCTCGCGTCGCTGCGCTTCGAAGCCCTGTCGGCTGTTTGCGAGCTCCTCTTCAATCTGCGACCAAGGTGTGGTGCCCAGGATCTGCTCTCGAAGCCCCACCGCACCCAGCAGCAGGTCAATGGCGAGCCTATCCGCAACGAATTCGTAGGGTTCTCGGCGCCACTCGAGCTGCTCGGGATGCACCTTCCCAATGGCGCGCAACAGCCCCATCGCCAGTAAGAGAGGGCGAAAGTGCTCGCGATCATGGACGTGGAGCTGGAACCCTCTGCACGACTGGCCCGCAAATTTGTGGAAGGTGGGCCGAAACACCAGTCTTCGCAGGCGGACACCCTCCAAACACTGCGGCTCCACCACCGCCAACACTTCACTTGGGTTGAGCCAAGGCGCACCAAAGAGCTCGAAAGGACGCGTGCTGCCGCGGCCTTCCGAGAGCCGCGTACCCTCCCACAAACAACCGCCGGGATAGACCACGGCCGTGTCGACCGTGGGCATGTTTGGAGACGGCAAAACCCAGGGCAAGCCGGTATCCTCAAAGTACATGGACCGCTGCCACCCCTGCATCGAAACGAGCTCAGGCGCTGGCCATCCTTCACTCGCCGCGATCAAGCGCAGGGCCTCGCCGATGGTCATCCCGTGGCGCGTCGCCAGGCCATAGAGCCCCACGAACGAACGCAGCTCGGGCTCAACCACGTTGCCTTCGAGCTGCAGTCCGCCAATGGGGTTGGGCCGATCGAGAACCAGTACGGGCACACCGAGCTTGGCGCACTGTTCGATGCAGAGGGCCGCCGAATAGACGAAGGTGTAGTAGCGCGCGCCGATGTCCTGCAAGTCGATGATGAGCAGCTCGATATCATCGAAATCATTGGCTTTGGGAAGCAGATCCTGGAAACTCGCTCCATAAAGGCTGCGGATGGGCAGCTCATGTATCGGATCGCGCGTGTCCTCAACCCCTTCCATGTCCTGCGCATCGGCCCACAGCCCATGCTCTGGCGCGAAGATACGGCCGACGAGCAACTTCTCCTGCCGACAAAGGTCGATGAGGTGAACGATCTCTCTGTTGACCGACGCCGCATGGACGAGCAACGCCAAACGCTTGCCGCGAAGCCGAGAGAGCCAACGCTCCTCGCCAAAAAGCCTGTCCAAACCAGTGAACACCGTCATGTGCACGCTCCTTTAAGCGCTTCGAGTCTCGCTTCGTCCACGCCTGCCCGCGCCGAAATGTCGATGAGTCGGGGCAGCAGCGCTTGATACAGAGGCAAGACAGGCGCCGCGGGCTCTTCCTGATCGAAGCGCCTCAGAGATGAGATGTGGGTGAGCACCGTTTCGACATCAGCACGCCGGACTGGCCCGGTCAGCGCCATTGGCGGACTCTGAGCTTCCAGATTGCCGAGCACACTCGCCGCCAGCCCGTTGAGCGCGCGTTGACTCTGGGTGCCGTCAAAGCCGCTGTTGAGCAGCAGCTCTTGGGCGGCGTCAAAGAGCGCGACCATGCCGTTTCCGAGCAGCGCCGCCGCCGCATGATAGAGGCCTCGCTGCGACGCCTCCAAGTGCATCGGTGCTCCCCCTAGGGCAACGGCGATGCGGCGCGCCATCAGCAGTCCCTGCTCATCGCCATCGATGGCAAAGAAGGCCCGCCGCAAGCTCGCGACCGCTGCTTCGGTGCCAGCGACGCAGGCATCAGGCACAGCGACCAACGGATGAACGTTTCCCCGTCCTGGCATGGTACCGAGTATGGCGAAGGGCAGGGCGCCGCTCGCGTGCAAGCGCACCTGTCCCGGAACAGCGCTCGGCAAGGAAGCGCTGAGCTCGGCAATACCCGCATCGGACACGGCCAAGAGCAGCAAATCGCTGTTTGGACAGACGCTGGGCGTTGGCCCATGTTCGCACTCGTGTATCAGCAGCCGCGTAGCATTCTGTGCGCGTTGCGCGCTGCGGGTCCAGGCGGTGTCGAGACGCCAGCCCGCGTCCATCAAGGCACGACCGAAGGCCAGACCGACTCGGCCGAGCCCAAGCAGGCTGAATGAAGCTGCCATCTCGGGGCCTCCTGCCTATTCGAGCTCGCTGTAGAGCTGGTGCGTTCGGATGTACTCGAGCACTGCGTTGGGTACGCGCCGACGGGCGTACTCGAGGTCACCGCGTGCAAGCGCCGCTCTCAGCTCAGTGCTCGAAAGTGAAGGCATCTCGACGCCAAAGCACAGTTCGCTCGAGCTCGGATAGCCTGGGCGAGGCAGCACGAGCAAACGAACGAGCGAACGCAGTCGCTCACTCTGATGCCAGCGGTCAAGCTCGAGGAGGATGTCGGTGCCGACCAGCAAAGCGAGCTCGTCGGCAGCCTGCGCTTCGCGCAAATAATCAACAATTCTAATGGTATAACTCGGGGAACCGAGATGTTTTTCGAGGGCGCTGAGCTCGACCCGGCCGCCAAAAATGCTCATAGCAGCCTGGGTCATGGCAAAGCGATGCTCGAAGGGCAGCAGGCGCTTCGCGAAGGCATGTTCGTAGGTCGGCAGCACGAGCACCTTCGCGTCTGGACGCCAGCTCAACGCCTGCGCCACGCTCATGACGTGTGCGAGGTGAGGAGGGTTGAAGCTGCCACCAAAGATGACGAGGCAGCCTGGTCGTTTGGGCGCTTTGGAGTCGAGGCTGTCTTCTGCGTTCATGGGTCTACCTAAGGACTGGCGCGCGAGGTGACGCCGACTACTCGAAGAGATAGAAGATGCCGAGCAAAATGGCCAGCCCAACAATGACGCTGCGCAGGGTTTGGGGTGCAATCCACGCGGCGAGCCTACCACCGAGGACACCGCCGAGCAGAGCGGCAATGGCCATGACGCCTGCAACACTCCAGAGGACACGCTCGGAGAAGACGAAGTAGACGGCGGCGGCGGTGTTGCCACACAGACCGATGAGCTGTTTGAGTGCGTTGAGCTTGGTCAGGTTTTCGTCGATGACGATGGCGAGCACGGCGAGCACGATGACGCTCATGCCTGCACCAAAGTAGCCGCCGTAGAATGATGCTGCAGCAATGGGCAGCGTGGCGAAGAGTAGCGGTCGGGTCCGAGTTGCATGCCGCCGTTCCAGCCAGCGTTTGAGGGGACTTTGGAGGGCGAGCAAGGCCGCGGCCAGCAAGATGAGGTACGGGACGAGGGCGCGAAAGGCCGATTCGGGGCTGAGCAGCAGCACCATCCCGCCTGCGGCGCCGCCAATGATGGCGGCGGGAAGCAGCGCGGCAACGCGGTGGCGCTGACTACTGATCAATGCGGAGACAAATCAACCGAGGGGTGATAGTATTTGCTTCCCCATCGCTTCCTATCAGGTGGAACGTTGATGGACACCATGGAGGTCATCATGGCAAGGAAGCCAACGACTCAGGA
>JAVFAO010000180.1:0-13361 GCA_034002465.1 Myxococcota bacterium | reverse complement strand
GGCCAGGTGGAACGCGTTCACGGCGCCTTCATCTCTGACGAAGAGGTGCAGAGCGTGGTCGACTTCCTGCGCGCGCAAGGCGAGCCTGAGTACAATGAGATGATCCTCAGCGAGCGCGAAGAAGACAGTGACGAAGAAGGCGGACAGGAATCCGAAGAATACGACGAATTCTACGACCAGGCCGTTCAAATCGTGACGAGCACCAAGCAGGCCTCCATCTCGATGCTGCAAAGAAAACTTCGTGTCGGATACAATCGCGCGGCGAGAATGATCGAGAAGATGGAACAAGAGGGTATCGTCGGCCCTTCGGATGGCTCCAAGCCTCGGGAGGTGCTGGTCAGCACCTACTGATGCGATGCTCCCAGCGCGTTCGCCAATCGATACGAAAAAGAGAAGGGATTCCAAAGGGCTAGCCCTTTGGCGGGGTGTGGGGCAGCGCCCCACCAAGACAAAACAAAGGACTGCTCGAGTCGCTCGCAGAGCGCGAGCAATGTCGAATGGGTCGAGAATGATGGGGCGCTATCACCTTCATTGCCTTGGGTTCACGCATTTGCGGGCTCCGCGCGGCTCGCTTGTCTCGTGCGAAGCTAAGGCTTGGCTTGCGCCCTCCGCGCGGCTCGCTTGTCTCGTGCGGAGCTAAGGCTTGGCTTGCGCCCTCCGCGCGGCTCGCCGTTTTTTGTGCGGCTCTACGGCTTGGCTTGCGTGCTTCGCACGGCTCGCGGCTCGCCACCGCTTGCGTGCTACGCACGGCTCGCCACCGCTTGCGTGCTTCGCACGGCTCGCCACCGCTTGCGCGCTTCGCGCGGCTCGCCACCGCTTGCGCGCTTCGCGCGGCTCGCCACCGCTTGCGTGCTTCGCACGACTCGCGTCTCTTGTGGGGCGCTGCCCCACACCCCGCCAAAGGGCTCGCCCTTTGGAATCCCTTTTATTTTTCGGTTCTTGCAGCGCGGTCAGCGCGCCCAGCGCGCCGCGTCACGCACCGCATCACGCTTCTCTCGCGCCACAGCCAACATCTCCACCACAGCCTCGCGCATCTCATCCCCTTCCGGGTACGTCTCCAGCAGCGCTTCGAGTGCTTCGCTCGTGTTCTCTGCCACCCCCGCAAAGTCGGTGCTCGCCTCGAACCAAAACCCCTCGGCCCCATTCCAAACCAACGAAAGCCAACCAGGCTGCCGCCCACGCAACGGATACGCCGGCTCGAGCAACAGATGCAGGTATCGCTCAATCGTATGCAGGTTACGCTCTGGATCCAGCAGCGCACCTTGCGGCACCTCATCCGCAGCGACGACGTTCTGCTCCGGCAAAGGCAAGACCGGAAGCAACGCAACCAGCACACCGAGAGGAACATCACTCAGATACCGGCTCTGCTCATCCCGTAGCGACGCCTCCCAAGAGCGCGCGTGCTGGGGCACCGCAGCCGGCCCAAGTCGAATGAGCTCCGGAATCGCATCTCGAGGGACGATCACCTTCTTGCGGCCTGCCCTTGAAAGCACCCGCAAACTCAGTGAACCCACGCGCAACGTCGACGCTTCGACCCCGGCTCCGCTTGTCGGCGCCTTGGCCACGCCAAGCCCCCACTGCCGAGCCAGGTCTGGATTCAGCTCGCGGATCCAATCGGGTTCAACCACGCAAACATGGTGAGCGTAGGTGCGGCGCGATCGCACCAACTCTGCAGCGAGCAGAAAACGATGCCGTGTGCCGTAGAGTGACGAGGAAGGGTGCACGAAGACCTCATCACCTGCCGCTGTCAGATACGCGTGTCCCTTGCGCTGAAGAAAGTGGTTAGGAAAGCCAGCAGCGACAGCGCGGTTGATGAGCTTGGGGTCGGCACCAGTCTGCACCGACATTCCCTCCTGCTTGGCAATATCGGCGAGCTGTTGACGCGCACTGGCCACGAAGGCCATGGTGTTCGGTTCGAGGAACAGCTGCTTGCACAGCAGCTCTGGCTGCTTGGCTTTTTCATAGCGCTTGAATACGTGAATGGCCGTCGCCGCGTCACCCAGACGCTGGGCGAGTTCCAGGTGCACGCGCCGCGCAGCGCTCTCCTCCCCCGCAGGATACACGTAGGGTGAACGCACGCTGAGGAAGGCCCCTGCGATGATCACGTCATCTAGCAGGCTGGGGTTGAGTCGGCTTGCCTCAACGACCATGCGGGCGAGGGACGGCCCCAGGGGGAAAGGCACCATCCGACGGCCAATCTCGGTGAGCTCTTGGGCCTCATCGATGGCACCGAGCAGATGAAGCTGCCAGAGCGCACGCCGCACGGACCTGCGCGGGGGCGGCGTAGGAAAGGGAAACTGTTCGACATCGCGCACGCCCAGATCGATGAGTCGCAGGACCACCTCACTGAGCTCGAGCCGCAAGATTTCTTCCTCGGTGAAGTCGGGTCGGTTGCGCAGGTAGCGTTCATCGAAGAGGCGGATGGCCTTGCCTGCTGCGGTGCGTCCGGCCCGCCCGGCGCGCTGGGCGAGACTCGCTTGTGAGATGGGCTCCTCGCGGAGTGAGGTGATGCCGGTTCGCTGGTCGAAGCGGGGCAGCTTGGCCAATCCGGTGTCGATGATGAAGCGAACGTCGGCGATGGTAATGGAGGTCTCGGCGATGTTGGTGGCAAGAATGACCTTGCGTTTGCCGAACTCTTGGAACACGCGCTCTTGTTCCTCCCGCGTGAGCGCACCGTAGAGCGGGAGGACCTGCAGATTGCGGGGACGTCTTTCCGTGATGAGCTGGCTGCATTCTTTGATCATGCCCTCGCCTGTGAGGAAAGCGAGGATGTGGCCGGGCTCGTCGCTGCGGTCGATGGCGAGGACCTCGTCGACGAGGGCGTTCACGAGGGCGTCGTGGTCGTGGGGTTTGGGTGCTCGGTAGACGAGCTCGACGGGGTAGAGCTTGGCTTTGATGGAGACGAGGGGAACGCGTCCGGCGACGGGCTGGAAGAAGCGTTGGAAGTGTTCTGCGCGCAGGGTGGCGGAGCTGATGACGACCTTGAGGTCTGGGCGACGAGCGAGCGCCTGGTGCAGGAGTCCGAGGGTGGTGTCGATGTTGAGGGAGCGCTCGTGGGCTTCGTCGACGACGACGACGGCGTACTGTTCGAAGTTGGGATCGAGCCTCGATTCTTGGAGCAGGATACCATCCGTCATGATTTTGATGACGGTGCGCGAGCTGCAGTGGTCATCGAAGCGGATGGCGTAGCCGACCTCTTGACCGAGCGTGCAATCGAGTTCTTGGGCGAGGCGATGGGCGACGCTGACGGCGGCGATGCGGCGCGGTTGAGTAACGCCGATGCGGCCCTGGACGAGCCCTGCATCGAGGAGGATCCGTGGCAGCTGAGTGGTCTTCCCACAGCCGGTTGGGCCTTCGACGACGACGACGCGATGCTTCGAGAATGCATCGATCAGTTCTTGGCGATGTTGGTGAATGGGGAGCTCAGCAGGGCTTGTCATAGTATTCCAGTTTCAGCGAAGCGAGTTCAGAAACAGAGACCAACCGGGCGCCGGGCGCACGTGCCGGGCCAGAAAACAGCCGAGCATTCAGACCAGCGGTGGCAAAGGCGGCACGCATGGCGATTCCCACGACGGGGAGGCCCTCGGGTCCGTCACAGAAGGCAAAAACAGACGGTCCTGCGCCGCTGATCGAGGAGCCGAGTGCTCCCGCTGATCGGGCGGCGCGCATCACCTCGACGGCCCCTGGTACGAGGGCAGCCCTGGCGGGCGTGACCACCGGATCTTGCAGCGCGTCGGCGATTCGGCCGAGTCTCCCTGTATACAAGGCTGATAGCAAGGTACCGAGCCGCGCGGCGTTCGCCGAGCGCTCGGCGAGGGACACGGAGGGCGGCAAGACGGCGCGAGCTTGTCGGGTACTGAGCTCGAAGCAGGGGTGTGCGACGACGACATGGAGTCGGTCGGGCACGGGCAAAGAGATGAGCTGCAGCGGTTGCAGCGAGCTCAGCAGGACCATGCCACCGTAGATGCTGGCGGCGGCGTTGTCGGCGCTGGGGCCTGAGACCATGCCTTCGACCTGGTAGCAGATTTCGACCAGGCATCGGTCACTGAGCGGCTTGCCCAAGAGCTGGTTGACGGCCACGGCGGCGGCCACCGCGCTGGCAGCGGAGCTCCCCAAGCCGGAGGCGAAGGGCATGCACTTGTGAAGCTCTAGCGTGAGCCCTTGGCTGGCTGCCGATGCGCGTTCGAGAACCAAGCGCGCGGCCAGAGAGGCGCTGTTGTTCTCGAGCTCACGCGGCAATCTGCCGCCATCGCCGTGGACGATGAGGCTGAGACCGGGGCTGTTGCGAAGGGAGGCACCGAGGAGATCACCTGGCGCTGACAAGGCGAGTCCGAGCACATCGAAGCCGGGTCCGACGTTGCCGATACTCGCGGGGGCGAAAGCGTAGACGTCATGATGGCCGAGCTGCGGCAACGGGGTTGTGGCTTTCTCCATACTCGTCTCTCAGCGACTGGGCACGGCATGGTCGAGAGCGGCCTTGATGAGCCGCTTCGCGCTACAGGGCGCGTCCTTGGCGGCAGCGGCGGCGGCTTCGGGTTCACAGCTCTCGTAGTCTTCTTCGGTGACACTGGGGAAGCTGACGTCATAGTCGAGGCGCTCGAGCAGCGCGACCTTGTCTTCGGGGAAAGAGAGGCGATGCTTGCGATAGGTGCCGCTGCATTGGCCATCCTGGATACCGCCGCTGAAGCTCTCTTCGGTGTAGACGCCGCCTCTGGAGCCTGAAGGGAACATGATGGTGGTGAAGAGTGCGAAAAGGTTCTCACCATCGGTCTGTTGCAAGCAATCCTGATCGTCTTTGCAGGTTGCAGCGCCGGTTTGTACGCTGGTGAAGCCAAAGAGGTCAACGCTGACCCGATCGATGATCAGCCAGGGCGTCTCGGTGATTGCATCGGGCTGCTCTTCACCGTCGCTGTCACAGGCGGTGGCGTTCTGGGTCCAGCTCTGGATGGCATAGATTCCCCGGCGATCGGGGGCGTCCTCGTCATCGCCGCAGGCGACGAGCAACAGTCCAGGGCAGAGGATCATGAGGAGGGAGAGTGCTTTCATGGTGAACTTCCTTGTGGCTCAGTCTTTGTCGAGTTCGACGTCTAGCGTTTCGCTGAGGGGGTGTTTGAAGCCCTGTAGATCGATCGTTCGGGTCTTGTAGCCCTTCTTGGAGAGGGTGAGCAGACCTCTGGCTCCGATGAGGTAGTCGATTCGGCAGGGGCTCTTGCGACAGGCGAGCTCACCGTCGAGCTCGAGCCGAGCGCTGGATGGAACGTACTTGATCTTGACCGGGAACGCCCAGACCACGTGTCCGAAAGATGCGGTCGCGGAGTGGAGCATCGCGCTGACGAGTGCAGGATGCCGATTTTGGGCGGGGCGAGCTGTGTCGGCCGAGGTCTGCGTGGCGCTGGAGGGTGCTGCTTGCCGAGGCCATTGCTGCATGAGCCAGGGCCAGTACCACCAGAGGGCGAAGGCCAAGCCAGCCAGGACCAGGGGCCAAACGAAGTAGGGCCAAAGCCGCCGCTGGATGGGCTGTGGTCCACGCACGTTGTGGATGATCGCGAGCTCTGGAGGTGGGGGCGAAGCGGAGCGTGCTTGGGCGGCTTTTTGGGCTCGGGCAGCCTTCTCCGTCTCAGGCTTGGAACTGGGAGGAGGCGCCAGCGCTGGGCTCTGCTCAGCTCCGTGCTGGGGCGACTGCTGTGTTTCGAGCGCTCTTGGCTGGATTCCGGCCGAGTCAGGGCGAGCGTTCTGCTGGACGTTTGTGTCGATTGGGCGCTTGGCCTGTTCCCCCGAGTCGTGGGGCTCACCGAGGGCGTTGGCGACGGCCGACTTCCACCAGCTATCCGACTGTTTTTTTACTTCTTTCTCGAGTTCGTCAATGGTGATGGGGGCGCTGTCGGGTGCTTTGGGGAGGCCATCGGTGTCGAAGAAATCGTCAACCTCTGGGGCCAGTGCGGCAGCGCCCTTGTTGCGTGCCATCCCTGGCTCGCACCTTTCGGGCTGCCTTCGCAGCGAGTCTCCGCCTCCTGGCTTCGACTTCTTGTCCATTGGGCGCTTGGCCTGTTCCCCCAAGTTCTTGGATGAGAGCTCAATCTTGGCGCGCTCGGCGACGGCGCTCAGGGCAGTGTACATGTCGAGGGCGCTCGCGAAACGACGCTTGGGGTCCTTGTGGATGGCGCGGCCAAGGACGGGAGCCAGGCAGCTCTGGGCGATGAAGGGTGGCAGGGTGATGCCATCTTTGATGTGCGCTGCGATGACCTCGAAGACCGACTCGGCTTGGATGACGGCTTCTCCGGTGAGCATCTCGAGCATGATGAGGCCGAGCGCATAGATGTCGGTGTAGAGGCCCAGTTCTCCTTTCTGGAACTGCTCGGGCGCCATGTACATGGGGGTGCCGCAGACGGCGCCGGTTTCGGTGATCGCCATGTCGGCGTCGCTGCCAGTGGTGGCGATACCGAAGTCGAGCAGCTTGACCACGTCGTCGCGCACGCCTTTTCGGGTGAGCAGGATGTTCTCGGGCTTCAGATCGCGATGGACGATACCTAGGCGTTGCGCCTCGGCGAGGGCATCGAGCACCTGCAGGGAAATGTCGAGGACGCGCTCGATGGGCAGGGCACCTCGTGCTTCGATGAGCTGGGCGAGCTCCATGCCATCGACCAGCTCCATGGCGATGAAGAGCATGTTCTCGGCGCGGCCGAAGTTGTAGAGGTGGACCACGTTGCCGTGCTCGATCTGCTTGGCGAGTTGAACCTCGCGCATGAAGCGCTGCTCGAGCTGCGGGTGTTCATCGTTGCAGGGGATGAGCTTGAGGGCGACGCGCCGTTCGAGGCTCAGGTCGAAGGCGTCGAAAACGATTCCAAAGGCGCCTTGTCCAAGGACGCTATCGAGTCGGTAGAGCTCGGCGAAAACTGAGCCGATGTTGAGAGTCTCGGAGTGAGTCATCACGTTCCAAACGCTCGCACCTGCGCCAGAGTTCAATATACTGGGGCGCTCACTGTTCTGCCAGACGAAAGCCCTTGCAGAACAAGGGAATCCACAGACAGCCCATCGAATCCTCTGTTTTCGTTTCAGAAACAGCAAGTTGGAAAACACTTCAGGAGCAGGAAATGAAGTCACATCGTGAAGAGCTGTGGTTCGACATCCCGAGCAGGCGCGGCTTTGTCAACATCACCCCACGTGTGGAGCAAGCCCTCGCGCGCAGCGGCATCCAAGAGGGGCTGTGCCTGGTCAACGCCATGCACATCACGGCGAGCGTCTTCATCAATGACGACGAAGCGGGGCTACACGCCGACTACGAGCGCTGGCTGGAGTCCCTCGCCCCGCACGAACCGGTCTCGCACTATGCGCACAACCGCACGGGGGAGGACAACGCCGACGCGCACTTGAAGAGGCAGCTCATGGGGCGAGAGGTGGTGGTGGCGATCACTGCAGGACAGCTCGACCTGGGGCCCTGGGAGCAGATCTTCTATGGCGAATTCGATGGTCGACGGCGCAAGCGGGCGTTGATCAAGCTCATCGGCGAGTAGAGCCAAGCTCAGAAGAACTGTGCGCCCACCGACAAGCCTCCGAAGAAGTAGCCGCGGAAGCCCCCTTCGAGCTTGACCACCACGTGCTCATCGAAAGCCGCGCGCAGCCCAATGGAAGCGGTGAGGAAGCCGATGACGGGTGGCAAGCTCTGCTCAGCGAAGGCCACGGGGTCGTGTGGGCAGGCCGAGAGGGAGCCGCCGTTCTGCTGCGCTTCGCTCGCGCAGCTCTCGAGCACGTTCGATTTACTGATATCGCCGAGCAGCGCGCCAAACCAAACACCGCCACCAAAGAAAAGCCCGAGGTCATCAATGAAATCCCAGTAACCAAAGACGGACACCTCTCCGGTCAGCGTGGACAGCCCAACCTCGGTGTAGTCCGCGGCGGCCCAATCGTCTTTGCCGGACTCGAGCCAGTAGCCGCCAGGCATAGACAGGTCGGTCCAGAACACACCGAACTGTAGATCGAGCACGTCCACGAAGCGCAACACGTATTCTAGACCAGCAGAGACATTGGCCTGTCCTTGCCAGGTTCCCGCGTGCTTCGAAAACCACGAATCCAAGATTCCACCAGGCAAGTGTATGAATCGACCGGTCATGAAGACAGTATGCGTAATATCCGCAGAGTCGGCGTCTAGTGGCACTCTTGCCTCAACGGAGACAGGCGTAGACGCACTGGGCTCCAACGGTGCAGGCGCTGCTTCGAGCGCTTGCGCCTCCAGCGGAGCCATGCGCTCTGTGGCCAGGTCCTCGGGGACAACGCCCACAGGCGCAGCGGCGTCCGGCACATCCTCGACGGCAGGCAGCGCCTCGACGGGTTCTGTTTCCTGCGCAGAGAGCTCGATAGACACAAGCAGAGCCAACAAAGCGACCAGAGAAGCGAGCAAGCGACGCATGAGCCACTCCCAGCAACGAGCCGAGGCAAGTATAGGCGCGCCGCGTTTGGAAATCCAACCCACCACATGATCGCGAGCGCGGCGAGCTGAGCTGCTCACGCTGGTGGGCGGTGTCTTGAAGCCTTTGAATACGATGGTGGGGCTCTGTCGGTTGACGCCTTCGCCTGCATGCTCTTCGACCTTCGCCTCGAGCACCCAGAATGTGCCAAGTGCAGGCGCTTGGCCTAGAATGGGGCGGGAGTTTGGATTGACCTCGACACCGCACATGCAGCCAAGCGACGACAATGAAAGTGAGCGAAGGGCACTCCAGCCCCGCGAGTCCTCGAGCGGGGTCGGTGCCCGAGAGCGAACGGATCCCAATGAAAGTGAGCGAAGGGCACTCCAGCCCCGCGAGTCCTCGAGCGGGGTCGGTGCCCGAGAGCGAACGGATCCCAATGAAAGCGAGCGAAGGGTACTCCCACCCCCCGAGTCCTCGAGCGGGATCGGTGCCCGAGAGCGAACGGATACGAGTGATGTGGCCACCCCTCCCGAGCAGCCCCCTGCGCTCGCCCCCGAGCCTCGTCCGGAGCTGGAATCGCCCCACTCGATCCACCCCGAGCTCGCCGACGCTGCCCATAACAGCCTGGAATCTAGGAGGAATCAATTCTCTCCGAAGGAAGAACAGCACCCGCTGATGCTCCCCGAGGACGACGCGCAGCGCCCCTCACGGCCTTCGTTTCGCGCGATCAATGAGAGCTTCCGCGTTGGCGATTGGACGGAGCTCGCCAAGCGTGACGTGGCCTTCCTCTACGTCATACGAGCCTTCGTTCAGACCATTCGTCAGGTCAACAGGGACGCCCTCTTCGCCCGCGCCAGCTCACTGGCCTTCTTCACGGTGCTGTCGCTGGTCCCGCTCTTCATCGTGGTGGGTAGCCTCTTTCTGATCATCGGCGACAACCCGGCCACCCTCGTCGACGATATCCAGGAATACCTCATGCCGGTGGCTGGCACCAAGATCACCGACTACATCGTCGAGGCGGTGCAACGCGCCGCCGATTCCAGCCTCGGCCCCATTGGCGCTATGGCTCTGATCGTCACCTCGGTCGCCCTCTTCCTGCAGATCGAGCGAGTGATCAACGAGATCTGGCGCGTGCAGCGGCGACGCCCCTTCTGGGTGCGCGTGCTGGTCTTTTACAGCATGCTCACCATCGGCCCCATCCTGCTGTCCTTCTCCATCTTCCAGGCAGCGCGACTCTCCGCCACCATGAGCGAATACGGCGTGGCAGGTTTTTTGGTCGAGCAGAGCGTCGTGCTCATCGTCAGCTCCTCACTCTTCGCCCTGGGCTTCGCCCTACTCCCCAATACCCGTGTCTCCTGGAAGGCGGCGCTCGCCGCTGGCTTGACCACGGCAGCGCTCTTCGAGCTCGCCAAGCGGGCCTTCCAACTCTACGTCTCTAACGTCTTCGCCCCTGGTTATGCGGCGATCTACGGTGCCATCGGCTTGATCCCGGTCTTTCTCTTGTGGGTCTACCTCTCCTGGTTCGTCGTGCTCTTCGGTGCTGAGCTCGCCTACTGCCTGCAGAATCTGCGCTGGCTCATGGTCGAAGACAAGGTGACGCGAAAGCTCGAACGGAATACACGCGAGTGCCACGTTGGCAGCAGCTTGCTCGCCCTCGAGATCTTCGCTGCGGTGGTGCGTGGCTTTGCCCGTGGTGAGGTGCCAGTGCCCTTGGAACTGATTGGCGCCCAGAGTGGCTACGCACTCACTGTGGTCAACGAGGTCATGGGGCGCCTAGAGCGAGAGCGCATCGTCATCAAGGTCGACAGCGGCGAGCGTGACGGCTACATGCCAGCGCGCCCACTCGAACAGATTCGGCTGCTCGAGCTGCTCGAGCTCTTCGAGGTCCACCCGGACAAGGCCGAGCTCACGCCCGCGCTTCGCCGACTGCTGCAACGACATCATCGCGCCCGTGAGCGCGCCCTCGGCGAAATGACCGCAGAAGCGCTCGCTCGAGATGTGGGGACGCGCGAGCCATCTGGCACGGGCAGAGCGTAGCGAACGCTCACGGTGTGGGTGGCCCTGCTTCGAAGTTCTGCGTGACGTCCTCGGGCGACAAGGCTCGCTCGTAGACGGCGACGAGCAAAATGTCACCCTCGAAGTGCCTGTCTTGATCGGCTTGACAAATATTGCCCACACACACCTGGTAGCCTTCACTCGCCCAGGAGCCAAAGTCGCCCCCATATTGGCGGTTCCCCGTGGGTGTGGCATCCAGATACCAACGCGCCTCGCCATTGGCGGCGGTGAGAACCAGGTGGGTCGCTTGGTCGCGAGGCAAGAGCGCATCGGCATTCCACTCAGCACCGTTCAAGCGACCCTGGGGCCTGCCATCGGGCAATAACTGGACTGCGAAATTGCGGACGGTGGTCGTCTGCTCGTAGCCAAACAGGCGACAACGATCACGCAGCCCCGTGCCACCATCGACACTGAGCCACAGCTCGATGGTCAATGCGCCGCTCTGCTGCAGCCGAGAAATGAGCGCCTCGTGCTCGAGCATCTGCACCCGATCGTTGGTCTCGGAGAAGTGCAAGCCCCAGGCGTCAGCGCGCCAGGGGAGCGGCCGCTCGGGCTCCCCGAAGCGACGCAGCTCCAGGGTCGACAGCTCGGCGACTTGGTTGTTCGCCACTGGCCCTTGCCCTTCGTCGAAACGATAGAGGGCAAGCAAGCCATCACGCACGCGGCCGTCATCGGGCAGGGTGTCTTGCTCGAAATCCTGAAAATCCTCGAGCTCCTGCTCGACCTCAGCAAGCTCCTGCTCGGTGGCGTCGGCATCTGACGACGCGAGGTCCTGCTCGGCCTCCTGGTCAACGCTGTCGACCTCGACCACGCTAACCTTGGTGGTGTCATAGCTGGTCAAACAGCCCGTCGCCAACCCAGTGACAGCGAAGAGCACCATGAAAGCGAGTGAAGCGAGGCGCGAGTCAGCGTCTGTCGCGTGCGCATCCGATGCGCAGGCGCAGCGGTGCGAGGGTCTCGCGAGAGCGAGCGAAATCTTGAAAAGTGAAGCTCTCATCGGCTCAGCCTGCGTCCGTACTATCCTCGGGGAGCATGTCGACGCCGTAGAGCGCCGTTGCGCTGTCGTCGTCTTCGACGTCAACAGGGTCACCGTAGACGGGCATCAGCTCGGTGTCATCCTGCACGTCGGCGGCATCGAGGTCGACAGGATCGCCGTAAACCGGCATCAGCTCGAGCTCGCTATCGTCGCCCCCACCCATGTCGACGCCGTAGAGCGGAAGGATCTCTTCCTGCTGATCTTGCTCGGGTTTCTCTTCGTCCTCACCGCAACCAGCGCCGCTCGCGACGGCGAGCGCGACGCTCAGGCCGAGGGGACGAACCCAGCGACCTGCACGTTTGAGGGAGAGTTCTTGACGAACGGACTCGACCAAGGCCTTCGCCCAGTTGGGGTCCATAGCACACTCCTTTGGCTCGCTGCTGACGGGCTGGAGATGCTGCCCCTGAGCTTGACGTCGAGCACGTCAATCAGCTTGGAGGCCGATGGCTAGTCGCTCACGTCAGCGATCCCGTAGGCATCGACGGGCAGCTCCGAGTCATCTTCCTCTACGTCGACGATTCCGTAAAGCTCATCGGGCAGCTCGGTCTCGTCGACCCAAACCCCATAGAGGTCGGGCGGCAGCTCGGTCTCGTCGACCCAGACCCCATAGAGGTCGGGGTAGGTTTCGGTTTCGGGGATATCGGGGGCCGCGTAGACGTCGTACTGCTCAGGGATATCCTCCCCGTCTTCGAGATCGTTCACATCCTCGGACTGCTCCTCGTCAGGATTGACGACCCCATACAGGTCCTCGCCCCCACAGCCAAGCATCGATGCCGTGCCCAGCGCAACCGCCAATCCCACGGGTCGCAGGGTCCGCGCAGCCTTCTTCAGCGCCAGATCGGCACAAACTCTGTCCACGAGCTTCTTCGCCCAAGTCGGATCCATTGAAGTACTCCTCCACACAGGGCGACCGCGCCCTTCCACCTTGGTTCACGGTATCCAGAAGAAGGACAGGAATCAAGTCTATCGTGTTTTGCGCTTCGCGCCTCTGTCGACCAGTTCGAAATCGCCATGAAACAGGCTACTTGCACTCCTCCGAATACGACCTTGGGGGGCTGCAGGCGAGACCTGACTCCCACAATGCAACCCGGCACTGTCATGTCGGCTTGACGACTGTCCGCTTCGGTCAGCCATCTTGTCGATGGGACACTTGGCCTGTTTAGCCAACTTTTGTGGTCTCGCTCATCCGCCCCCGAGGCGTTGTGCGCAAAGAACGAGGCCGCTCACGATTGATCGAGCGCACGGCCAGACTCGACGCCCACTCGACAGCTCTTTGGAGAACAACGTCTAGTCGCTCAGGTCGGCGATCTCGTCGGCGTCGCCGGGCAGCTCCGAGTCATCATTCCTCGACATCTGCGATGCCATAGAGATCGGGCAGCATCTCCGTCTCGTCATCGGCGACGCCGTAGAGATCGGGCGGCAGCTCCGTCTCATCGACCCACACCCCATAGAGATCAGGATAGGTCTCGGTCTCGGGGATATCGTCATCGCTCACCCCGTAGAGATCGGATGCCTCCATTTGGTCGCCTGGGGGCGCGCCATAGGCGTCGGTCGGCTCTTCACAGGCCAGCATCGACGCCGTGCCCAGCGCAACGGCCAAGCCCACAGGACGCAAGGTGCGCGCAGCCTTCTTCAGCGCCAGATCAGCACAAACTCTGTCCACGAGCTTCTTTGCCCAGGTCGGATCCATTGGTAGCTCCTCTACACAGGGCGACCGCGCCCTTCATTTCCATTGCACGATAGCCAGAGGCCCCCCAAGTATCAAGTCTATCCCGCTTTCAGCGCTTTGAGTTTGGCGCCTCTATCAACGATCTGGAATTCGCCGAGAAACACGCCACATGCAGTTCCGCGAATGCGCCAGACAGGGC
>JAVFAO010000179.1:0-13373 GCA_034002465.1 Myxococcota bacterium | reverse complement strand
CTCGGAGCGGAGCTGGTTGGCTTGCATGAGCTGGGGGACAGTGCATCCGAAGCGTTGGCCGATTCTTCCGAGCGTATCCCCGCTCTGAATACGGTATTCGACGGCTTCCTGGCGAACGTGAGGGTAGCCTTCGTCTTCTGGGCTGAGCGCCCATTTGGGCAAGGGGGCGTCGGGGAGCTCAGCCTCCCCGAAGCGCATCATCTCCTCGCTCTGCGCGTGCGTCGGCTCGGGGGCTTCCGCTGCCATGGCAGCGCTGCTTTCAGCTTGGCCCCGTTGAATGAACGCCCATGCCAGGCAGGCGACGCCGAAGAGTGCGAGCAAGAGCGCGCTCAAGGACGCTGGACGCGTGCCATGACCTGGAAGGGTGTGGTGTTCGGGCGAGGTGGCGCTGCCGTCGTTTGTGCGGGCATAGGCGTTACGGGGCAGTTGGCGCTGAGAGAGATGTGGTGTTGCGCTGTACATGGTCGACTCACGGCAGACGAAGCGCTGGCTTCGCTCGACCAGGTCATCTTAGCGCAACGGCGGAAAGAGGCAGGTTGCGGGGGTTCGCTGTGCAGCACCGCAATGTAGGTGTAGCGGCGCATCTCGAAAAAGCCGATGATGTACGCGCGTTTGTTCGACAAAGCGGAGGAGCTGCCGGGTCGGCAGCTCAGGCTCTGAAGCTGACCCCGGGTGGAGAGCAGCGGTACTCGGTCTCAGACACCGAGCGGGCCCGGTCGCTTGGCGGAGGGGGCGGGTGGCTTGGCGGCGAGGTGGGCCTTGAAGGTCGCTTTGAGCCAGGCTTTGTCGAACTTCTTTCGGGCCAATTCCGGTTCAATTTCAATGACATTGCGCAGCCAGGTGTGCATCACTGGCGCATCATTGAGGTGAGGGACCATCTTCTTGAGCAGGTCGATGGCAAGCTCACGTTCGTAGGCATCCCACATTTTGCGCATGGCGATCTCGAAGGCATTCTGCCGCGCGCCGCCCTGGACCTCGAGGAGCAGTCCGTAAAGGGCGTCGATGTTGTGGGTGGCGATGGCCTTTTTGAGGGCGGCCTCGTGTTTGGGGGGGCGCAGGAAGAACATGGCGATCAGCACGATGACGGCGACGCCGATGACGATATAGGTGAAGGTGCTCATCTGTGGCCACAATGGCAATGGACGATGGCTCGTCCGGGTCGCTGCTGCGCGTGAGATGTTGCGAGCCAACCGTGACAGGCAGTCTTTCGCAGCGAGTCTCCGCCTCTTGGCGTCGACTTCTTGTAGATTGGGCGCTTAGCCTGTTTCCCCAAGTTCTGAAAGGGACCAGGGCTAGGGCTGAACGGTGTATTCCTCTCCAAGTGTTCTGGGATCGACACAGAACTTGACGCCGGACTTCTCTACGCAGGCATACTGGGTTTTGGTATCGCCGAGTTCGGAATCGATTTCATCTGGGCCACAGTCGGCGTCGGTTTCGCAATTGACCAAGCAGAATTTGTTGTAGACCGTTCCCTGGGCCGCTCCTGCGATATCGACGAGCTTGGTGGCCAAGACGAGCACAGACCCATCGGGGCAGGACGTAAAGGTATCGTAGTCACCGAAGGTGGCGGGGCCGCAGACGAGCTCCTCACCTTCGCAGCGCGTCGCCATGAGGCTGCAGTAACCATTGGCAAAATAGAGGCTCGGGGCGAACTGACCCTCGTAGCTCTGTAGACATGCCTTCACACCACCGGTCCAATCTGTGGGGACCTGGTCGCAGCCGTGGATGATGCCGTTTTGTGGTTGGGGAACGCCAGCGGCCTTGCAAGTGTTGCCTTCACAGGAGCAAGGAGAGCCGACGAACTGGGATGGCGTGCGGAGCTCGCCACTGACCTGGTCGCTTTGCTCGGTCTGTTCGAGGGTGTCGTTTTGATCCGTCGTTTCGGTCTGATCTTCAGTGGTCGCAGGGTCGTCATCACACGACGCAAACACGGCGAGCATGAGCAGCGCGAGAAAAGACTGAAGCAGTTTGGAATCCATAGATTTTTCCGTAAGATGGTGGGCCACTGACTTGGTGGCGCGGGACATTGACTTTCGCTTTGCCTTAGCGTGCTGAGGCAAAGCGTGGATATGGTCGCGAGATTGCTGCTGTTGGTCGTGGTACCAGAAGCGTTGTGTTCAGATCAGAATCAGCTCGGTTTGCGGTTTGGAGAGCATGACGTTTCCGTTGTCGGTTACCCACACCATCTCTTCGACCGTGGCCACCCCGTAGCTCTCGATAGGGAGACGCGGCTCAATGGTGAAGACTTGGCCCGCTTCCACTTTGCCGAAGGGCAGCGCTCCGTAGCGTTCCCACTTGGGATACAAGCCGATGCCGCCGTCGTGGGCAGCGCGGCCAACCTGATGGCCGAGGGCGTGAGGATACTCCGGGTAGCCCGCGTCGACGATGGTCTGTCTGGCAGCGGCATCGACCTCCCAGGAAAGCGCACCTGGACGGAGCACATCATAGGCGCGATGAATGGAATCGATGAGCACGTCGAAGCCCCGCTGGACCTCTGCAGGTGCGCAGCGCTCGCCTGCTCGTCGGACATACCATGTTCGTTGAAGATCGGAGCAGTATCCCTCGACTTTTACACCAAAATCGGTGTTGATGACATGCCCTGCTTCGACGCACCGTTCAGTCGGCCGAAAGTGTGCACCCGCGTGCGCTGGCCCGGTAAAGACAGCAGGGCAGTGATCGCGTTCCCAAGCGGGCTCGACCCCGAACTCATGGGCGCGCCGGGTGATGTAGTCTGCGATTTGCTTCTCGGTGACGCCCGGCGCGATGACGTTGACGAGCTCATCATAGATGGCCAGGGTGATGTCCACAGCCTTTTGCATGCGATCGATCTCGCCCTGGGTTTTCCGCCCTCTCAGGGTTGCCACGATCTCCTGAGATGAGAGCAGCCGGTCGAGATAGGGGGTACCTTCTAGGTATCGGCTCAGCAGTCGGTACATGCCCAGCGTGAGCCCATCGGCCATCACCGAGTCGGTCGAATAATTGATGGCGATGCTGCGCGGCGCGAGGCGATTGAGAACCTCGAGCAGGGTGGAACCGATACCTTGGACGTAGGGGACCACTTCCTTGAAGTGCCCCTTGTCCTTGATGGCGGCAACATCCAGGCTACCTGCAATGGCGATGGTCTGGCCGGTGCTCGAGATGAGCCACGCCGTTTGCCAGGTACAGTGTTGCCCGATGACCATGTCGATGACTGGATCGGGGATAGTGGCGCTCTCTCGCACGAAAGTCAGCCACAGGTCGATATCATGTTCTTGAAGAATTCTGACGGCCTGTGAGATTTTCTGTTCGATCAGATTCATGTTCCCCCCAGGCGCGAAGAGCTCGCGCGAATGGCTTGCCTACCGCATTGTGCAGCTCTGCGCAACAGCAGAATGGGCGCGAACTGGGCAGTTTGCACCTCTTCCTCTACGGCGCCAGTCAGGAAGAGCTGGGAGCTCCCCATCGGCGACTCAGCAGGGTCAGCGCCGCCGCCATGAGCAGGAGGCCAACGATCAGAGCGTAGGCCAAATCATAGCCGCCCAGGCGATCTCCAATCTGCCCGTAGAGCCAAGGCATCAACAGCCCGGCGCTTCCCCACGAAGTGAATAAGATCCCGTAGTTGAATCCAAATTTCTCGAGTCCGTAGTAATCTTTGCAGATGGCCGGAAAAATGGACAAATTGGCGCCGTAGTTCAGCCCGAGACCCACGAGAACGGCCAAAGTCAGCGGCCATTCTCCAACACTGAACTGTCCCATGACGAAGAGCGCTCCCACGACGGCGCTTTGCGCAACGAAGGCAGCGAAGAGTGTGGAATGTCGCCCCCAGCGGTCAGAGAGCAATCCTCCCAGGATGCGTCCACCTGAGTTGCCCACGCCGAGCACCACCACGGCCAAGAACGCCCATTCTCCCAGTGAGCGTTTGCCCAGGTCTTGGGCCACGCTGATGAAGGTCAAGCCTGCAGCTCCCCCTGCGAAATACATGGCCCAAAGCAACCAAAAGCGAGCATCCCGCAGGAGCCCGCGTGGAGGCTGCGCTGCTTCGGTGGGCTCGCTTTGGGGTGAGGCTAGAGACCCGGCCACCACGGCGCTGTCTCTGCGCACGGGGTTGCGAATCAAGAGCGAGAGCGCGCTGACCAGCACGATCGTTGCGACACCGAGGCTGAGCAGGGTCTGAGACACCCCCAACTCGACGACTCCCGAGGGGGAGGTCGTCGCAAAACGATGCAGCAAAGCGCTGGAAACTGGGGCAATCAGCACAGGCGCCAGACCGAAGCCAGCCACCACGATGCCAGCGATGAGCCCAGTGCGGTGCGGCGGGAACCATTTGACGGCAGCCGGCGTCACAGCGGCGTAACCAAAGCCGATTCCAGCGCCGGTCAGTACTCCGAAGCCCATCACGAAGCCAGGGAGCCAGGGTCCGCTGAGGCCGGAAATCAGGCAGCCCAATCCACACATCACGCCGCTCAAGGAGCTTCCCAGACGGGGACCGAGTCGATCCTGCAGACGCCCGGCAGGCACCATGGTGAGCGCAAACACGAAGAACGCGACCGAGTATGGCAGCGCCTTGTCGGCTTCGCTCCACCCCCAGGAGGCCGGTATCGCTGACCTGATCACACTCCACGCATACAGAATTCCAAGCAGCATCCCAATGCTTGCGGCGGCGATCGTCACCAGCCAGCCGCCGCTGGTGCTGTGCTCCAAGGTCTCCTCCGACGGCTCCATCGCTCCACTCAAGGCTCTTCCTCCACGCTGGCTCCGACAATGGGGCAGAACCCCGCCATCGTATTCCGTTTACCCAAACATCACCCAGTAGCTAGGGCTGCAATGCCGTCTTTCGTCGTTCGTCGATGATCCGAGCAAGCTTGGCTAGCTCCGGCGCATCTGCAAGCCGTGAATAAACGTCCAACAGCCGATTTGCCTCTTCGAAAGCGCCCAAGTCGACCGCGGCAAGCACCGCCCCGCGTAGCGGAGCGGCGGCCTTGGGGTTGAGGCGGTGCGCCACTTTGTATTCATTGAGCGCCTGTCGGCTCTCTCCGCGAAGGTTCGCGAAGTGTGCGCGCAAGATGTGGTAGCCATAGGCAGTGGGACGTCGCGAGAGTGCGGCAGGACGGAGCTGGTCGAGTGCCTGCTCGCATTGATAGCTCCACTCCGCTTCGTTCACGAAGAGAGACTTTCCCCGCCGAATGAGCAAGTCGGCACGGGCGAAGAGCAGGCTGACGTCTTTGGGGTGGCGGTCGAGGCCGTTGAGCAACGCCAGATGGGCGCTGGAGAGGTCGCCCAGAGCCAGGTCGATCTGTGAGCGACGCTGAAAGACCCTTGGGTGCTGTGGAAAGCGCGCCAACATCTGTTCCATGGGCTCGATCGCCGCCTCCGGCATGTCGAGTGCCATGGCGACGCTGACCTGCAGATCGAGGCCCTCGAGCTGCTCAGGGTGTGCTGCGACCAGGAAATCGGCGAGCTCGAAAGCCTCGGCAAAGCGTTCCTCACGCAGTAGCTCTCGGCCGAGCAGCGTCCAGTCGGCAGGCTCCGCCGAGAGGCTGAGCCTGAGGGTGTCGATATCGGGCAGCTCAGATGCGGCTGTGCGCATTGGCGCGCTGCTCGGTCCGCGGTGGAGACTCGCTGCGCGACGCAGAGAATGGGCACATTGCTCGAACTCAGACTGGGCGCAGGCATAGCGGCCCAGCAAGAGGTGAACCCGAAAATCGCTGGGGTTGTAGCGCAACGCCGACTGCAACCACTCCGCGCCCAGCTCTGCTTCTCCCAGACGAAAGAGCCCCACCGCCACCAGCAGCCTCGCCTGGCTCGAGCTGGGATGGGCCGAGAGCAGCCCTCGGGCCTGGCTGAGCAGCGCGTCGAGGTTGAGCTCCTCGCTCTCGACCATCTGCTGCAAGTCCTCGAAATCACTCTCTGATGCTGCTCGCTTGGCGTGCGGAAGCAAGAGCACAGAGCCCAACAACAGCAACACTGAGAGCAGCAACGCAGGCCAGGCCAGACGCTCGCGTCGGCGCGGCGTCTGCCCGGCGTCGGTGCGCCGAAAGCGCCGCAGCGCTTGGTAGCGATGTGCGCGTCCCCAGAGAATCCCCAAGAGCGAAAAAAACAGAAACGACACGGCAGGATAGCGGAGGCTAAAGTCGAAGAGGTTCTGCTGCATCAAAAAGAGCAGGGCGCTCAGCGCGCCAGCGACCAGGGGGCGGTCGCTGCGCTTCCAGTCGTTCCGGCGAAAAAGGCTGAGCACCGCCACAACGAGCATGAGGAGTCCGAGCGAAGCCCAGAGAACACCGTATTCTACAAGCACCTCGAGAGCTTCGTTCTCAACATGGCGAAAGCGACCTTGCATGCCGTGTGTCGCGACGCTCGGATAGACATCGACGAAGGCGCCACGACCAATTCCCATCCAACGATAGTGTTCGACGAGTGGGTACAAATCTCTGTAGATGATGAGCTTTTCGTGCTCGCGATGGTCCTCGATGCGTTGAATGCTCTCCTGAACGATCAACTCTGGCGCATCGAGGCCTTCGGGAAGCACCAGCATCTCGTTTCGCAGATCCTCCGGAACGAGGTCGATGGCTTCGCGCATCTCGTCGAAGGTGCCTGCAAGCTGCTTCTCTGCTGTATACAAACCGGCGCCGATGACCGAAAAGAAGGCGAGCAAAACCAAGAGCAATTGCCAGGCCCGAAGCTTCACGCGTGCGAGCAACATCACCAAGACGAAGCCGAGGTGGGCGATGCCCCAGGCGAGGATACTGCCTCGGCTCAAGGTCATCAGGATCGCAACGGAAAAAACGCCATAGCCAAAGAAGAACACACCGCGGCGCGAGCGATCCTTGCCGCTGAACCCCAGCCCCAAGCACAGGAGCGCAAACACGCCGAAGAATGCGGCCGCATTGTTGGCGTTGAGTAGGGGGGTGCGAAGGGGGGTGGGCGGAACGAAGGAAACCTCGAAGATGCCCAAGACGGTGTCGCTAAAGAAGCCCGTCTGCAACAACGAGAGCCCAAAGAAGGCCAGACCAACCAGGACGAGGCGGGGAAAGACCCACTGAAACGCCCGCTGTCGTCGAAAGAGAGAAAATGCGACGAGAAAACAGGAGCTTGCACCGATCAGCGGCCAGACCGCAGCCGCGCTCCGCGAGGGTGCGAGGCTGAAACTCGCCCGCTGCGCCGTTTCACCCACCAAGGCGGCCGCTTCGCGATGGACCGCTGCAGCGTCCGGCGAGACCCACTCCACCAGTCCAATCGGTAGCGGCAAGGCCTGCAGAAGGGTGAGTCCACACCAGGCCAGCAGCCCCATGCCGAACCAAGAAAACAACGTAATTCTGCCGCCTTCGTGCGCAGCGCCGTGATGCCACTCCCGACGCAGTGTCGCGATCGCCAAGAGCAACGCCACGATACTCAGCACCAGGGCTACATTGAACTGCACACCGCCCATCGCTGTTGCCGCAAGCAAGAGCAGACTCAGCAATGCCGTTCTCAAGAAGCGTGAAGGGCGCTCATCGAAGCGGTCGAGATCAGGCTCGACATGGCGATGCCTGCGGCGCGTGCGGGCTGAGGCGCCTCGCGTAGCCGGGGTTGATGTCACAGCGCGTTCGTCGGCAGTCGCAGCCCCCCTCGCGTCTACTGCTCCAACAGAATCGTGCTGCGGCTCTGCCCGCTCCTCGTCGCTCGTTGGCTGCTCGGCCAGCGCTGAGAGCCCACTCGGCGTGCTGTCTCTCGCTTCGCTGTGCTCTGCGCTCGAGGGCTGCTCGGCTTGCTCCGCCAGCGTTGACAGCTCACCCTGCGTGCTGTCTTTCGCTTCGCTGTGCTCTGCGCTCATGTGCTGCTTCCGACCAGGCTGCTCGCGGTAAAGCTCAATCGCGTCGAGCGCATTCCAGGCTCAATGCGTTCATGTCGATGGACGCCAACAACGCCCGGAATTGCTCTCGCGGCACCCCGCTAGGGGCCCGGAAGCTGAGCGAACAACGATCAGCGAGCCACAATTCGAGTCGGCGCTCGGTCCCTCGCTCGACCCAGAGGATGCGCCCGAAAGCTCCTTCTTCGTATTCTCGTGTGCTGTCTCCCTCGGTCCAGTTTTCGCTCAACATGGCGCTGCCAGTTCCAGGCTCCAGCGTGCAATCCACCACCCGATCAGCGACGCTGAGCTCCAACAGCCAGTCGGGATTCGCTGCCGAGCCGTAGTCGACGACAATTCTTCTCACCTGGACGCCTTGAGCCTCGGGTGGTGCTGCTCTGAGCGTGCCTTGCCAGCCCGCAAACGCAGTGGGTAGGGCCGCAGCGAGCTTCGCTTCGTCGAGCGCAGCGACCCCCCGTGACAAGTCTTCATCCAAGCCGGCTTCCAGGCGCAGATGAAAGGCGGGTGGACAGGCTGCCTGGGCGGTGGGCGCGGCAAAGCCGCCCAAGGGCTGGAGCTCTGGCAGGTCGAAACCCGCTTGCTCGAAAGTGGAACGGTGGCGACGTCTGTCATGGCAGGCCCCTGCGTAGCCACGTTCACAGGCGGTATCGAGCAGTTCCTTGGCGCGCTTCAAATCCTGGGGCACGCCGTCTCCGAGACGCGCCAGGTCTGCCCCAGCGGCGCAGCTCGAGAGGTGCCCCATCCAGCAAGCCAATCGCAGGAACTTCAGCGCGGTCTTGGGATCCCTTGGACTCAGACGCGCTTGGAGCATCTCGGCGGCCGCCCTCCTACAGGATTCCCCCGAGCCATTCCCACAACCCCAACGGTAGAGCTCCAAGGCGCGGCGCGGTCGCAGCGGTGCACCAAGCCCGGTTTCATAGAGATTGGCCAAACGGTAGCAGGCCGTCGCGCGGTTCGCGTCACAATCCTTGGCGAGGCGCATGGCCATCTCGCTGAATGGAGGGTTCTGCTCCAGAAAATCGCGTTCCGCCGGGGCCGCAACGTTGAAGGCAGGATCCGCGTTCAGCTCGTCCATTGGCTTCTTCTGTTCAGGGTCAGGCGCATCTGTGCTGGCGTGCGAGCCTTGGGTATCATCGGTCTCGACCGCAGTGGGAGTCGCTGCTGCCTGAACGTCACGCTGGGCGCTTGCGTTCTGGTTCGGTGACGACTCCTGGAGCTTGGCCGGCACGGGATGCGCCGTGGGGTCACAAGCCGCAAGCAATGAAGCGGCGAGCATCGAAGCCGTGAGCAGTGAAGTGAGCGATGCGCTGGACATGTGCTTGAGCCCTTCTTGCGAGCGATTCGACGCTGCCCTCTGCATCATCGTAGAAAAGGCGGGACTGACGCAAGGCTCGGCGCTGACGGCGCTGACCAGAGGCTTGGCGACCGTTGCAGATTGAGCTACTCTGACCTCGACTCGGTTGGAAGGAGGTGCTCACCATGTCAGCAGAGCGAAAACTGAATGGATTGCTCAATCTCACGCGGCGTCTTCGTGACGAGGAGAAGCTCGATTCCATACTGCTGGCCGTGGTCAAGGCGGGCATGGAGACGGTAGCGGCCGACCATTGCTCGGTGCGCATTCTGTCACGTGGGGAGGCCCTGCTCTCGGCTGCGCGAAGTGGAGACGGCATCATGCACAATCCAGCGCCCTTTTCGAAAGGTGAGGGCGTCTTGGGTTGGGTGGTGGAGATGGGCTTGCCGACCAAGGTCGATGATACCGCTCTCGATCCGCGCTTCGTCGAGAAGGACGAGCAAGGCTTTGGCATCGGCTCCATGTTGGCGGCACCGATCCTGAGCGCGGGGCGCGTGATTGGCGTGCTTTCGGTGGCGGCCAAGTCCGCTCACTGCTTCAGCGACGATGACGTGCTCCTGCTCGAGTTGGTCGCCAACGCGAGCGCGTCTTCCATCGCAGCCGCCCGCGTTCGGCGGCTCACCGACTGACGCAGAGCCCCCCTCGAGTCTTGGGCGTGGCGCATGCGTTCGAGCGTTCGTGTCGAGAGGCGGTCTACTTGCTCGAAGCGCAGCGCTAGGGTGCGCTCAGCACGGAGGACGTTGACAGGTTCCGTTGCCGTCGCTGCCTACATTGCAGACGTAGGGTTGAGGGCAGTCACTGGGCTGGGTGCATTCCATGCGGCCGCAGTACTGACCATTTCGGCACCTCATGCCGTCGTGGCAGTCGTCGTCGCTGGCGCAAGGCCTCAGGCAATAGTCGGCCAGGCACACATGTTCGAGGGGGCAGTCCTCATCATCGCCACAGCCGGAGCAGGTGCCGCTGGGTAGGGTAGGGCTGCAGCTTCGGCCTGTGCCACAGTCGCTGTTGACTTGGCAGACGAAGAAGGGGTCGTCGCGCTTGGCGCAATAACCATTGTCACAGGTCCATCCGCTCGGACACTGGATGCTGGTCGATTGGCATTGACCTGATTCATCGAGTTCATAGCCCTCGGCACAGCGGCAGATCGGCGCTCCCGTCTCGTAGGCGCAAACCGTCTTGTTGGGCTCCTGGGTGCAGGGGTTGGGGTTACACGAAGAGACGCAGGCTCCATAGATGCAGCGCTCATCGATGCGAGAGCAGGTGCCATTGGGGTTACTGGGGGAGCAGCTGTTGTCCTCACAGGGCCGGCGCCAGCACAGTCCGCTGCCATCGCTGTTTTCATCGACACAGATGGTGCTCTGCGGACAGTCTGCGTCGACTTGACACTGCCGCTGCACGCACCACTCGCCGGTGCACCGCCCCCAGGGGCAGTCGCTGTCGTCGGAGCAACTGATGGCGCAGGTGTTGAAGGAGGTACAGCCCGTGCCGGTGGGGCAGTCGCTGTCGCCGCCGCAGGAGAGACAGATGCCACCACCCACCTGTGGGTTACAATAGCTCATTTCACCAGGGCAATCGCCATCGTGCAGGCACTGCTCTCCAGGGGAATCGACCCGAATGCAGTATCCGTATTCACACTCTGTCCCGGCAGGGCAACTCCCGAGCTCAGTCGGGAGGCATGCACCACTCTGCTCCTCGAAGTTCTCGTCGCATTCGCAGCGGAAGCCGGCCTCTGATTCATCGTGTACACATGTCCAACGATGAATGCCTGCATCCGCGCAGGGCGCATCGCTGCAGGGATCGTTGGGATCTGCTTCACAAACGCCTTCCACCTCGACGAAACCTTCGTCACAGACGCAGGTACCGCCCCGGGCGTGAGCGTTTTCAGCACAACACAAGCCCTGGTCTTCATGATATCCGACGTCGCAGGCGCAGTCGTAGCCTTCTTCGAGCCATAGACAACGGCTGCGATTGGGTTCGGTACAAGGGTTTGGCTCACAGGGGTCGGTATCGATGGGGACGCAGCTCTCACCAACGAGCTGGTAGCCGTTGTCACAGTCGCAAAGGATCATCGTGCCCAAATCGCGGCAGATGCTGCGATTGGGCTCGACGCAGGGATTGGGGTCGCAGGGGGTGTTGTTCTCACTCACCTCTTGGTCGCTGAGCTCGGAGAGGTCAGGGAGCAGGTCGGGGCTTTGATCCACGAGCTGATCGGTTTCGCTGGATTGATCCATAGGACCCACGGGGTCGTCATCGCAAGCCCAGAAAGCTGCGGTCATGCAGAGGGCGGTCCAGAGTCGTGCGCGCATCGGCTTCCTCCAAGAGAGAGCGGCCCAGCGAGCAAGACTCCTCGCTCGGCCATCGATGCCGTGAAGTCTAGCGCCGGCTTGCCAGGACGTCGAGACTCACCCAGGACGTGCGCGGGGCGACCGACGAACGGCAAGTTCAAAGCTCGTCACGGCCGCCTGTTGGGCTTGGCTCAGGCGCTTGCGTCAGGCTGCTCAGCAGGTTTCCGATAGCCGAGCCCCAAGACCATGATGGCGAGCGCGCCGTAGGCGAGGGCGAATTCCCAGGGCCAGCGCTGCTCGATGGCCCTGGGCCAGTACAACCTGCCACTGGGATCGACGGAGTGGATGATCCCGAAGAGGCTGAAGAGGGCGCAAATGGCGAGGAAGATGGCGGCGCGGGTGAAGCGGCGGTCAATGAGGTGGGCGAGGAAGCCTCCCCAGAGCATCGCAGTGAGGATGAAGCCATTGCTGAGCACGGTGAGCACTTGCTGCTGGGTTTTCATTTCAGGGCTGAGCAGTCCTGCGCCTGCTGCCGCAGCAAAGAGTGAGAGGCTCATGATGAGGACCAGATCGGCCAACGAGGGCAGGAAGGCGAGGGCGACCGCGGGAAAGTGTCGCTTGGGACAGACCGCGAAGGCCTGGGCGCAGATTTCCAGGCCAACGAAGAGCAGAATGGGGTAGACCGCCGCTTCTGGGATGGCGTCGACGATGAAAGAGACATAGCCCAGGGCCCCTCCCAAGCCGACGAAGAGTCCTGTCGCCAGGGTGTAGCCGGCCCGAGCGCCCATGGCTTTGTAGGCCGGGTGGCCGATGTATGGGGTGGATTGGGCAACGCCTCCACTGACGCCAGCGACGAGGGTGGCCAAAGCCTCGACCAGGAGAATGTCGCGTGTGGAGTAGTCGTCTCCGGCAGCACGGGCCGACTCCGTGACATTGATCCCGCCGATGACGGTGAGGGTGCCAAAGGGTATGGCAACCGGGAGGAAGTCGATGGCACGGGAGAGGCCGTCGACGAAGCCGAGGCTAGGCAGTGGCATGCTCAGGGTGAGGGCGAGCTCGGGCAGCTTGAAGTTGCCGTGAAGCAGGCCCAAGTGTCCGAGTACATAGTAGATCGCGGTCCCGAGCAGCACGGCGACGGCGGCACCGGGCAAGCGCCAGGGCAGCTCGATGCGTGCGACCATGGTGCTCAGCACGAGTCCAAGCGCGACCAGTCCGACGAGGGGTTCCGAGAAGACGGTCATGAGGGGCATCAGCCCCAGCAGAGCGATGGCGATCCCTGCGATGGAGCCCAGCAGTCCAGCCTGCGGCACCACGCGCCTCACCCAGTCGCCGGTGAAGGCCAGAGCGAGCTTGAGCAGGCCCATGAGCACCATGGTGGCCATGCCGACCTGCCAAGTGACCATGGGATCTTGGCTTTCGAGCCAGACGGGACCGAGCACGGCGAAGGCGATGCCGATGCTGCTGGGGGTATCCAGCCCCAGAGGCATGGCAGTGATGTCCTTTCGGCCGGTGCGTGCGGCCAGCTTGAAGGCCATCCAGGTGTAGGCGAGGTCGCCGACGAGCACGCCGAGTGCGGTGCCAGGGATCATGTGGCTGAAGACGAAGGCGGCGGGGAAGCCAAAGACGCCCACCAGAATGCCCGCCATCATGGCGAGCACGGTGAGGTTGTCCAGCATCAGCCCGAAGAAGGCGTTGCTGTCGCCAGCGGTGAACCAGGGGTAGTGTTTGGGTTTGAGCATATTTTTTGTTGATTGGGCGTTTGGCCTGTTTCCCCGAGTTTTTGTTGAGTGGGCGCTTGGCCTGTATCCCCAAGTATTTGTTGATTGGGCGCTTGGCCTGTATCCCCAAGTATTGGTTGAGTGGGCGCTTGGCCTGTATCCCCAAGTATTTGTTGAGTGGGCGCTTGGCCTGT
>JAVFAO010000178.1:10578-13377 GCA_034002465.1 Myxococcota bacterium | reverse complement strand
CGGCCGGACGCCCCTAAAGCTCACTGCTGAGGATTTGTGCGTACACCCGTATGCGGTGTCGAGCGGCGACATCAGTGGGGGCCGACATCACTGGGCAAGCAAGTCAGGAAACGACAGCAAGAATCAATCGCGGGCGACCGGCCGGTCGCCCCTACTTGGGTGGAGCCGTGCTCCTAGGGCCATCGCCTCAGCTCGGCGGCAGCTCGCCCCACATCAGGTAGTTGACGGCGATGTTGGCGCCCTGCTCGAGCCGCACACCCAGGAAGACGATCTTGTTGGTTCCAGGATCGTAGTCCCATCCCGTCGTTTTACTGCGTGGGATGAGCTCCCCATCGACAGCGACACGGATGGTGCTGGCGATGGGCAACCCTGACAGCTCGTATGCAGAGAGAACGGCGATGACGTCATCAATCATCTTGATGATGGTGGGCTGCAGATCAGGAGAGCAGATGCTGCCGTGCGCACCATCCAGCGCCGTGGCGACCTGGATGTAGCTTCTCCCGTGTTGTGCGCCCGCGACAGCAGCGGCGGTGGTGTCGAGCTCCTCGCAGATGCCACCGTTGGCCTTGAGCGCGTCGCCGACGATGGCGAAGCCCTTGGCCTCGAAGCGCTGGTATTGGCTAATGTAGTTCGTGATGATGGGCTCCCAACGCGGGTCGCTCTCGGGGATTGGGGTCACGTTGTCGTCCATCTTGACCGCCTGGATTTCTTCGTCGCTGACCCAGACCACGGCGAGCTTGGCGTCGGGACGGAGGTGGTAGCTGTCACGCAGGTCGCTGCTGAGGGCGTCGAGCACCAAGTAGCCCGAGGCCAGCCCGTCCTCGAGGCCAGAGCCGCAGACGTTGGAGTTGGGCGGCGCGCTGCCATCGGTCTTGATACAGCCCTGTTCGAAGCGCACGTACTGCTCGAAGAGAGCCAGCGCGTCATTCTCGTCGTGGCGTACGAAGCCAACTCCGCGCAGCCCGCTGGCTGTGTCGAGGATGTTGTCGTGCCCAAGGGGGTCGGGCGGGTCCTTCCAGAGCATGTAGGTCTCGGTGGTGGTCACGCCAATACGCCAGTCGACGCCTGCATTCTGCAGTGTGTTCATGAAGATGGCAGCGGTGTTGGCGACGCTGGTCTGCTCATCGGCCATGGAGCCGGAATTGTCGATGACCCAGAGGAAGTCGACCTTTCCTCCGCCACCTTTGGCGAGCATACGTTGACAGACGTAGTGCGAACGCGCTTGGCTGGAGCTGAAGTCTCCTGGCGCGGTTTGGGTGCCGCTGCCGATGTCGGCGAAGAGGAAAGCGTTCTGCTCGTCGCTGAGGCGGTCCTCACAGGCGAGGATGACCGTGGTGACCAGGATGGGGGTGCCGCCAGGCCTATCCACGGTCCAGGGATCACTCCGGTACTGGGCGACCCAGGTCGTCGAGATGTGGGTACAGGCGGCGGCCTCGTCTCCAGAGGAGATAGGCTGCCCGGAGATGGCGTGAACAATCTGATCGCGCAGCGCTGCAGGGCTGCGGTTGGGGTGCTGCGGATTGGGCTCGGAGGGACCATAGGCGAAGGAGGCCTGAATGCGTACGCCCGTCTGGGGTGTTTTCCAGGTGTATTGCGTCGTCGGCAGCCAGCCATTGCCGAGAAAGCGGAACTCAGAGGAGTAGCGGACGCTCGGAATGTCGTCGTCGGCATCACCGATGTTGTTGTTCGGCCCGCGAGCGACCTTGAGCAGGTTGAGGCTGTTCTCCATCCCCACGTTGGAGGAGCTGGCAGGGGTCGCGATGACCAAGCCGTAGAGCCCTCGCTCGGCTGAGGTGAAGGTCATGGCCCGCGACGCTTGGTGCGGTCGAGAGCTGAAGCCCGGTGGCAGCGCCAGGGTCGAGAGCGCGAACTGCGCCGACTGCTCGTCAGTGAGCGTGTAGACCTCTGGATTGCAGACCGCGCTCTCGATCAACCACTCTTCGTAGTCATCGAGTCCCGAGTCGCGGGTGTGGGTCTTGCGTGGATCGAACTCGTCTGGGTCCCAGATACCATTCTGGTTGACGTCCTCGATGCCATCTTTGAGGCCGTCACCATCGGTGTCGTCATTGGCATAGTCCGTCTCGTTGAGCTCTGGATCATACGCGCAGTTGGCGTTCTTGTCTTCCTTGATGTTCGGAATGCCATCCGCATCCAGGTCACCGAGCGGGTCGCTCATCGTCACACAGCTTCCGTCGCCTTGATCGCCCTGGTCACCTTGGTCGCCCTGGTCGGGCAAAACTTCGCCATCGGGCAGTGTGCCGTCCGTGTCCTCGCCCCCATCATCAACCAGGTCGGAGCCGGAGTCCGGAATCTCGGTGCCGGAATCATCGCAAGCAAAGAATCCCAGAGCCAACAGAAAGCAGAGCATCAACAGTGTGGGGCTGGAAGCGAACGGCCCAGAAGACGCGGGCCGAGGAAGGGAGTGCGCGACAAAGCTCATGGCTGGTCTCCTCATGCTGAAGCCTCGCTTTGCTCTTCTTGGCTCGAGTCAGAGCAACTGCGACGCGCGACCATGTGTTCATGCTGTGACCGAGCGTGTTCGCTCAGGTTACGGAATCACCATTGCTCAGCATAGCGACTCGAAACAGCGATGCATAGAAAATTCGCAAACGCGGCGTTGGCGCCTGTGTCCTTTCGATAATGCAAAGGCGATGCCTTCAGCGCAGGTCTTTGAACACCAGCCTCGCATTCGTTCGCTCTCGGGCACCGAGCTCTCGACAGCAGCCATTCCTCCGGAATGTCGAGAGGATGCGTGCCCTCCGCTCACTTTCATCGCATTCGTTCGCTCTCGGGCACCGA
>JAVFAO010000178.1:0-10478 GCA_034002465.1 Myxococcota bacterium | reverse complement strand
GAACACCAGCCTCGCATTCGTTCGCTCTCGGGCACCGAGCTCTCGACAGCAGCCATTCCTCCGGAATGTCGAGAGGATGCGTGCCCTCCGCTCACTTTCATCGCATTCGTTCGCTCTCGGGCACCGAGCTCTCGACAGCAGCTATTCCTCCGGAATGTCGAGAGGATGCGTGCCCTCCGCTCACGTTATGGTGCGTCGCCGCTGCTCAACCCTCAGGCTCACAGAGGATGCCGCGCCGGCCAGCTTCCCTTGCAGCGCTCATGAGTGCAACGCATCGTGCTTCGAGGGTGGCGGGAGTGTCCTCGGCCGTGGCCAGCAGCGTACACAGGCAGAGCTCGAGCGGAGCTGCTTGTTCAGCAGCGGCGAGGAGCTCACGCAGTTCTTGAGCGAGCCTCTCAGCGGCGATCTGGGCTTGGCCCCGATGGGTATGAGGCATGAGCACCAAAAACTCGGCGCTGCTGCGTCGCAGCAGAACGTCAGCCCGGCGAATGGACTGCTGCAAACGCTTGGCGATGCTCCGCAAGGTCTCATCGCACGCCTCTTGTCCCTGAGCGCTGCACAGCTGCTCGAGCCCGAAGAGCTCGAGGCCCATGATGCTGAGGGCCACGCCGTAGCGCTTGGCGCGCTCGAGCTCCTCCTCGAGCCTGATCGCCAGTGCGCGGTGATTGAGGGCGAGGGTGACCGGATCGGTGAGGGCCAGGAGCTCGAGACGAAAGCGCTCAATCACCGGGACGGCGATGTTGGCGAGCATCTGCGCGTAGAGCTCGTCGACCTCGGAGAAGGCCCCTGGGGTGGGCGAGGTGGCAGAGAGCACGCCAATGACGCGCGCCCCTGTCGATAGAGGCGCAGCGAGCAAGGAGCGGATGCGGAAGCCCTGGTTGCCGACGTTTTTGAAGCGCTCGTCCTGCAGGGTGTCGTCGATTCGAACGGCGCGGTTTTCAGCCGCAACCCATCCTACGACGCCCTCACCCACACGAAAATTGACAGCCTTGAAGGTGGTGCCGGAACCGGAGCGCGCAGCGGCGAGGAGCTGCTCTGCGTTGTCGTCGAAGATGCGGATTGAGCAATGGTCGCAGGTCATCAACGCCATGGCCGCGTCGGTGACCGCCTGCATGCAGGGATCGAGTTCGGAGGTGCTTGCAAGTTGTCGGGTCAGCTCCAACAGGATCGACATCGGGTCGCGGCGTTGAACCATGGCTCACCGTCTGGATTGAAGGTTGGAGAAGCTTGCCCACAACGACGACAGCGCGGGCAACAGTAGCCAGACTGACACGGCTGCCCGTCGCCTTCAAGCTATCAAGCGTCAGAGACGAAGCTCTCCCTCGGCAGCGTGAAGCTGGTTCAACAGCCCGAAAACGTTGAAGGGAGCCAAGCCCTAGCTGAGCAGGGTGAAGCGCTGAGCGAGCTCGACAGGCTCACGTTTTTTCGGCTCCGATGCCCTCTTCCCCACAGCGATCAAGCTCGCGATGAGCGCTGGCGGCTGGACGTCGAGCAGCGGAGCCAAGGCATCTCCGGCGAGCAGCGGTCCACTCAGCCAACAGCTATCGTAGCCAAGAGCGGTGGCGGCAAGCAGCGCGTTCTCGACCGCCGCTCCCACGCTGAGCAGGTCCGGGTAGCCGCGCATCGCGTTGACCGCTTCAGGACTCAGTGAGCCACCCAAGGCCTTGTCGATCAGCGCTTCGTAGGGGCGCCGAGCGAACACCAGGAGCGCCGGGGCGTTCTCGAAGAGCGTCGAGAAATGCTCGACGGTGCGGTGCACCTGCTTGTCCTCGATCTCGAGCTCGCCGAGCCGTCTGCGCACCACCTCTGCCATCTGCGCAATGAGCTCGCGCCGGGTGACGGCCACCGCACTGAGTAGGCGGGAATCATTGATGCTCGGGGCTGCAAAGGCCGCCTCCACCATGGCCCGCAGAACCTGAACTGGGACTTCCTCTGGGAGAAACGAGCGGATGGAACGCCGCGCGTGAATGGTCTGAAACAACTCCATGAGACTTTCCTATCCTTGGTGATGCGCCACGGGCCGAGTGGGCTGCTCGAGGCAGGCGGCCATGAACAAACGATGAAAACGACACTCTGCGATGGGTGCTCCACCCCGCGCGTCTTCGAGCGCGGTCTTCGCCCGAGAGCAAGGCTTTGCTTAAGTACAGAAGGGGTTGTTGCCAAGCGCAGTATGCTGAGCGGGCGATGCGCGCTGTCACCCCCATAGGCCTCGGATTGCTCTGCCCCAATACTCACAGAACAGGTCGCTGCAGGAGCGGAGCTTTCGGGCTTGCTTCGCTGTGAGTTCTTCTTTGCGACTTTGCGTTTTTGCGTGAGACTCCAAGGCCACGCCAACAGCAAGGTCCGCTCCTGCATGCAATCGAAAGTGAACGAAGGGCACGCATCCTCTCGACATTCCGAAGGAATTGCTGCTGTCGAGAGGTCGGTGCCCGAGAGCGAAAGAATGCCATGGATGACACACGATAATCCTCTTGCCTTTCATATTGATAGGTCAACTTTGTGAATGCTCTGGATCAGACCGATGCTCACGGTGCCGTCAGCCCAACCAAGAGCGCCGGAGCATCGAAAGTGATCGCGAGGAGCAGTCGCGCCGCGAAGAGCGCAACATAAATGCTCAGCGTCCAGAGTACGGTTGCTGCCCGACCATGCTGATGGAAGCGCGCAAACAACAGAACCAGCGCGCTGAGCGGCAGCGCCATCCACGGTTCGAGAAGCAGCGCGAGCGGCACTGAGTGGGACACTCGCATTGCGCTGGCGAGTAGCAACAGCAAGAGAACTGGCGCTGCTGCCCACAGTGCCTGTCGGACAACTGAGACCCCCAAGAGCTGAGCGGCCAGCGACTCTCCGTGACGCCGCCACTCACTCCAAGTATCCAGCCAGCCAAGGCTCAAAGCCAACGGCAAGAGACGCCACCACCACTGGGTCATCGAGGAGACACGCGCGTCTGGCATCAACGCCTGGACGGTCCCAATCACCAGTGGCAACAAGACACTGAGGCCGACCCCACGGCAGATGACCCGCGCCCCCAGCTCGAGCATGGGCGCGCGCCGAGCCAGCGCTGAGAATGCAGCGCTCACTCGGCACAAAAGTTGGACCGGGCGTACGGATTCGAAGGCGCCTCGGCGAGCATGTGATGCGCCTGTTCGAAGAGAGTTGCGCAGAGTTGCTCGTCTGCTTCAGCATACGCTTCGGCAACACACATCGAGGACTTCGGCCCACAGACCTCACAGAAGAGCTGCCGAAGCTGTGCGCAAGACGTCGCTGCTGGAGCGGCGTCAGCAGCGAAGCACCGTTGCACCGCACAGTCCTGGGTGAAGCGCCAGGGCATGGACAGGGCGTTGGCCTTGTCCTTCGCGAGCTGTGCGCACGCTTGGATGGCCGCCTGTCGTGCTTGCTGCTCGTCGCCTCCCTGGCCAGTGGCCGTGAGCGGCAGCTCGGTGAGGGCGAGCACCGCTCGAGTGGGGAACTGCTCGAGCGCCCAAGCAAAATCAGGGTTCTCGCGATCCGTCGATGCGTAGGGCGTGCCCGGCGCAACCATCTGCGCGAGCTGCGCGCTGCCCTGGGCTTCGCAAACGACGCCAGGGGAAGGCTCGCCGTCGGTGGATTGCGCCTTGGCAGGTGCCGCCGAACAGGAGAAGCAGAAGCAAAGGAGCAAACAGAGCTGCTGTAGCTGCATGGGGCAGATCCTGGGAGAAAGGTGTGCGAAGCAGGCAGGACTGCGCTGTGCACCTCTGGGCCAAAAGTGCCAGCCCTGCGTCCTCGGCGTCAAGGCTGAGCTGTACGCGGGAGAACGCCGATGCTGGCTCATCCCCAACGATCTTGGTGCGCGGAGGGTTTACAGCGCGCCACGCTCGGTCTATGACGAGCCATCGCGAGCATGGACGCTCGCGTCGTGCTCGGGTGAACGCGTCTCGCCTGTTCTTTCCGCGTGATTGCGCGGGGAGGAGTCGATCTTGCCCTCTGGGGTCAAAGGAAACCATGATGCATTCTGGCGCATCGTCCTCTGGTCGACGGTGCTGCTCGGGGTGGGTGTAGCCTATTTCGACGCCAACCCCATCCTCGTCGACGCAGAGGAGGAGCTCGCGCCAGGGAGCGTGCTCGCCTTGGATGCCGTCAGCGATGTGCTGCTGATCGTCGACTACGGCTCGATGATCAGTAACCCCGAGCGCTTCGAGGACGTAGATTTTTCGCTCGCCTGGTTGAACACGCTGCAGCAGGAGGTGGGCCCCGTCGCCATCGCCGATGCCGAAAAGGTGGCGCAGCTCGATTTGAGCGTCTACCGGCTGGTCGTCGTCACCCGCTCGGCCGCCTCGCAAGATGCCTGGTTGCCCAAGCTCAAGGGCTATGTCGACCGTGGCGGGACGCTGGTGCTCGAGATGCCACAGGGTTCCGTGCGGGAGTCCTTCAGCGCCGACGGCCTCGGAGAGCGTCGCAGCCCTCAACAGATCACCTACATGGCGGGACTGCTCGAGGATCTGCAGCTCGCTCTGCAGCAGATTACCCCACCCACGGAAATCGTCGGCTCGTCAGGGCCTCTGGATGGCGCAGAGACGCTGATGACCATCGACGGTGTGCCGGTCATCTATCGCAAGCAGTTGGGTGCTGGCTGGGTCATCAGCGTCGACTTCGACTACGGTCGGCTGCTCACGGCGCTGCAACAAGGCATACCGCACGAAGGCTTTCGCGTCCGCAGCGTGCGCGGCGACGACCAGGTCGAGAGCATCGACCTCGCCTATGCCGACGCCCTCATCGAAAGCAGCGTGCCCTTGGCCGACGTGCTCGAACGATTCTTGATCTACGGCGTCATTGACGGCAGCTCACCGATCATCGGCTTCTGGCCCTTCTTCGATGGGATGGACGGTGCCTTGGTCATGACCCACGACGAGCGAAGCATGGGTGATGCGTCGATCTGGATGGCGGCACACGAGAAGCCCTTCAAGGCTAGCTCGACCTACTTCGTGCGCGTGCCTGCAACGATGACCGAGGACGGACTTGGCGCGCTGACCAACCTCGGTATCGACATTGGCATGGAGTGGAATCGCGGCAGCGAAAACGACGGCGCCTATGAGGGCTTTGGGCTCTTCGGTGTGGAGCCAGTACAGCGGGCCATGAGCCTGAGTGAACAGCTCGCAGGGCTCGACGACACCGCGGCGAACCTGCCGAGCGTCATCAGCGTGCGCCACCGCGACTTTCTGTGGTCGCGTCAGTGGGAAGAACCCTTTGCTGCGATGACCGCCGCGGGGTTTCGCGCCGACAGCAGCTACGCGGCACCGCGAGGGCGACTTGCCTACGCCTTTGGTACAGGGCTTCCCTTCATGCCCCTGAGCCGCGAGGGTCTAGCCTTTCCAATGCTCGAGTTTCCCGTGAGCCTGGTGGCCGACGGCTCGCTCACCGAGCGCGACGAGCTCTCACGCGCGCTCTCTGATAGCCAAGTACGCGACCACCAACTGCTCAGTGTCGCCTTCTCCCCTGCAGAGTTCGCCGACGCTCCCTCGATACAATGGTACCTCAACTGGCGTGACTCCTATCGCATGGCAGCCGAGAAGAACCATTGGATCACCAGCGTTCGCAACTTCTACCGCTTCAGCCGAGGGCGACACAACAGCGAAATCCGCGCCAACCGTAGTGAAACCGTGCTCAGCGGTCGCAGCGTCACGCTGCTCCGCGTCGAGACCCTCGCCCTCGAATCAGGCATGAGCCTCTGCGTTCCACGCCGCATTGGGACCCGCACCTTTTCAGAAGCACGACGCGGTCTGCAGCGCGTTCAGGGCGACAAGACGCCGGCCGACAAACTCATTTCCCGAGACATCATGGTGATGGGCTACGAACGGGTGCTGCTGCCGCTCACCAAGGGTTTCAACTCGATTGACATCATCTTTGAATAACGGTTTCGAAGAACGACTTGAGCACTTTACGCAAAGACCACGGATTTCTTTCGAGATTCAAGTACGACCTGGGGCTGCTCACGCTGCTCGCCTTGCTTCTCGGAGGTGTGCTGCTGAACGCACACCCCTTTCAGTTCGACGCTGAAGATATTGAAATCGATGGTGCTTTGCCCCCTCAGGTGGGCCGCGGTGACACCCTCCTGCTGCTGCCCGCTTCCGACTCCGTGGCAGAGACCTTCGGCGAGCTTGACTTCTCCTTCGCTTGGTACAACACGCTGGCCCAGGAAGTCGGTCCCTTCCGAATACAACTGGGGAGCGCTCTGGCACGCGCGGATCTGCAGCAATTGCAGCTCGTCGTGGTGCCCGCGCGGGTGGCGCATAGCCTGGATGCAGCGAGCATCGCGCTGCTCTTGGACTTCGTCGAGAAGGGTGGCTCGCTGATTGTGGAGATGCCCTCACCTTCTTGGGTAAAACTAACCGGAATTCAAGAGAATCCAGGCTACGCCAAGAGCATGAAGCAGCTCACCGCGGCGGTGGGCAGCAGCCTCCAAGGCGACTTTCGCCTCCATCTGCTCGATACGCCCATCAGCGGGCCCCTCATGCGCCTCGATCTGCTCGACATTTCCGCCATCGCACATGGCGATCCACTGCTCGAGGTCGACGGTATCCCCGCTCACTTCCACCGAAACGTCGGCCTTGGACATGTCTTCGTCTTGGGCTTCGACTTTGGACGCGTCATCACTGCGTTGCAGCAGGGGCTGCCAGAAGACGACTTCAGCGTTGTCGACAATGCCGAAGAGCAAACGGAATTCACCAGCAGTGAGGCCCTCATGGCCCACGCCAAAATGCGTAACGCCGGCGTACCCTACGCCGACCTGCTCGAACGACACGTCATCTACGCCACTCTGCGCTATCGACCTGCGCCGCGACTGTGGCACTTCGCCAACGACGCCCTCGGTGCCCTCTGCCTCACCCACGACGAACATAGCTTTGGCGACCGCTCCGCCTTCTTTGCTGAATACGAAGCCGCCCACCAGGCGAGCAGCACCTACTTCGTCAGCACACGCGAGGTCACCAACGACGGTCTCGACGCCCTCAGCGCCCTGGGCATCGAGATTGGACTCGCCTGGCACCGAAGCAGCCCCGATCCCATCTACCAGTCCAAAGGCGTCGGCCGCTTCACCCCCTACCAGATTGCCCTCAGCCTCACCGAACAACGTGACCTGCTCCAAGGCTGGGCCGCAAGACGCATCGTCTCCGCCAGAGTCCATGATGGCGTCTGGGATCGAGATTACTTCAGTAACTTCAGAAAGCTCGCCGGTGGCGGCGTCTACGTCGACAGCAGCTACGGCCCAAGCAGCGAAAACTACTGGGGATACCTCTTCGGCACCGGACTCCCCTTCTACGTCATCGACCGCAATGGACTACCTCTACCACTCTACGAGTTGCCCTTCCTCGCCAGCGACGAGAGCCGACTGCGCGTCGATGATGTCGATGTGCTCGCCAAACTCCTGCGTGAATCCAAAGCTGGCTTCCATCAGCTCGTGACCGCCTCCGTCGACGCCGACAGCATGGCGCGACAACCCCGCAGTGACACCCTGGAATCCTACCTCGCCGCCATCGCCCTTGCCAGTGAACAGAAGCTTTGGATTACTCAGGTTGTAGAATACGTGTTGTTCTATGACAGCAGACGAAGTGCAGAGATGGTCTCGAGTTTCGACCGCAACACACGCACCCTCAGCGTCGAGCTGCGTTTGCCGTCGCTGATGTCGCCTCGTGGCCTTCCCCTCCCTTCGCCTGGTGTGGCTGTGCCCGCTTCGTTCGAAGGGGGTGGCGTCGAGAGCGTCTTGCTGGACGGCATCAAACTCGACGACAAGAAGCTCGTCCACACCGCCGATGGCATCCTCCTCATCGTCTCCGTCAGCCCAGGGTCCCACAGCCTCGAGCTGAAGTACCGCGGTCTCTGAACACGGCTGCTGCCGCGCACCTCGAGACAAGCATGCACGATCACGACTACGAACGCTTGCTCCAACTCTGCAGCAACGGCGACCGCGAAGCCGCGTCCCAGCTCTTCGCCGAGGCCAGCCGACGCAACGACCAGCAAGCCATCGCCATCGCATGCCAAAGCCTGGGCATCCCCGTCCCTGGCAAACGCTACACCCTGCGAAAACCCACCGCACCAAGCCCCACCAACGACGGCCTCAACCCTCAACAACGCGCCGTCGTCACTGCCCCACCCGGCCCCATGCTCGTCATCGCCGGAGCAGGCAGCGGCAAAACACTCACCCTCACCCACCGCGTCGCCCACCTCATCCAACAAGGCATCCCCGCCGAACGCATCCTGCTGCTCACCTTCACCCGCCGCGCCGCCCGAGAAATGCTGCGCCGCGTCGCCAACCTCAGCGCCAACGCAAGCCAAGTCTGGGGGGGCACCTTTCACCACATCGCCTGGCGCCTCGTCCGCCCCTTCGCCAGTGAGCTCGGATACCCACAAAACATCGATATCCTCGCCCCTTCAGACGCCAAGACCCTCCTCAGCCGCCTCGTCCATCAACGCAAACTGCAAAAAGACAAACGCTTCCCTGGACCAGACCTGCTGGCGGTCTTCAGCTTCGCTACGAATACACAACAGGGGCTCGACGAGGTCCTCGAACAACGCTTCCGCCAGTGGCGGCAGCTCGCCGCGCCCATCCACGAGTTGTTTCACGCATACACCGAGCGAAAGCGGGAGATGGGACTCCTCGACTACGACGACCTGCTCCTCGGCTGGCGGCGACTGCTGCGCGAGCGAGGCGCTGCTGCCGAGGCCATCCAACAGCGCTTCGAATACATCCTCGTCGACGAGTACCAAGACACCAACAGCCTGCAAGCCGAGCTCGTCGACCTCACCGCCATGCGCCACCGCAATCTCATGGTGGTTGGCGATGATAGCCAGGCCATCTACTCGTTCAGAGGGGCCGACCCCGAGAACATCCTCGGCTTCCCCGACCGATATCCAGACGCCAAACGCTACCTCCTCGAAACCAACTACCGCTCCACCCCCCAAATCCTCGCCCTCGCCAACGCCTCCATCGCCCACAACCCAAGACGCTTCGAGAAAACCCTGCGCCCACACCGCCACGACGGCCCTCTGCCTGCCCTCGTGCCGCTGCGTGACCTGCAACAACAAGCCGACTTCGTCGTCTCCCGCGTGCTCGAGCTCAACGAATCGGGCATCCCCCTCAAGACCATGGCCGTGCTCTACCGCGCACACTACCAATCGATGGAGCTGCAGAGCGCGCTGAGCAGAGCCCAAATTCCCTACGAAATCCGAAGCGGTGAACGCTTCTTCGAGCAAGCTCACATCAAGGATGTGCTCGCTCAGCTCCGCTTCGCCCGCAATCCCCTCGACGAGCTCAGCTTCTTCCGCATGGCGCGGCTCTACCCAGACATCAGCGCCGCCCGCAGCCAACACCTCTGGGACCATATCCGCAACGCCCCAAACCCCATCGACGAGCTCCTGAGCTGCCCGACTCTGCCACGCTTCTCAAATACCGCAAAGGCCTCCACACAGCGCATGGCCAGCCTGCTCGACCGACTCCGAAGCCCTGAATGCCGTGCCCCAGATGCCATCACCATGGTCCTCGACAGTGAATACGGAGACTACGTCAGGGCCAGCTTCGCCAACGCCAACAACCGCATCCAAGACCTCGAACAACTCGCCCTCTTCGCCCAGCAGTTCGAAGACATCGAGAGCTTCCTCGCCGAGCTCGCCCTGATCACCGAGGTCACCGGCGAGGACGCCAACGCCGACCGCCCCGCAGACGACGCCCTCGTGCTCTCCACCATCCACCAAGCCAAAGGGCTCGAGTGGAGAGTCGTCTTCATCACCTCCCTCTGGGATGGCGGCTTCCCCACCGCCATGGGCCAAAGCGACGCAGACGCCATGCAGGAGGAACGCCGCCTCTTCTACGTCGCCGTCACCCGCGCCGAACAAGAACTCAGCCTCAGCTACCCCCTCTCCCGCGACGACGGCCGTGGATGGATGAAGGTCCTGCGCCCAAGCCCCCTGCTCAGCGAGCTGCGCCAGCCCGCCACCTCCGACGAGGCGCGCCATCAGCCCTCACAAGCACTGGTCGAGCTCTGGGATGTCTCAGAGCTCTAGGCAAAATCCGGGGAGGGCGAGCGGCCGCTCGCCCCAACGGTTGAGGCGCCTGCGGTCTGTGTCTTCGAGCTCTCGATGGAGAGGGGGAGTCGTGAGCCTACTAGTATTCCTTGGCGGACATGCGCTCTGCTCGAAACAAGTTGTGGGGAACAGGCAAAGTGCCCCATCAACAAGAAGTTGGGGAAACAGGCCAAGCGCCCAATGGACAAGAAGTTGGGGAAACAGGCCAAGCGCCCAATGGACAAGAAGTTGGGGAAACAGGCCAAGCGCCCAATGGACAAGAAGTTGGGAGAACAGGCGAAGTGCCCCATCAACAAGAAGTGGGGAACTGGCCAAGTGCCCCATCAACAAGAAGTGGGGAACTGGCCAAGTGCCCCATCAACAAGAACTCACTCCGCGCGCTTGTTGAGCGCGTGCAGGTTGAAATAGTTGATGGTGAAGTGCGCCAG
>JAVFAO010000177.1:0-13463 GCA_034002465.1 Myxococcota bacterium | reverse complement strand
ACCCCATATTCACCTGTTCGCACAAAGCCAACCGCGCCATTCATCTGCTGATGCTCACAGGCCAGCCGCGCCCCGGCTGCGTGGAGGACAGCCAAAGCGAACACGAGAGAACGATGACCGACGCAGCATCCCCTCGATAATCCTACGAATTGCGCCGCTGCCTCGAGCTCGTCAGCGAGGCGCCATTCAGCGCGAATCCTCCTCTACGTAGCGGCTCAGGTCCGTTCCTTCGTCGTTACAACGAAGCAATCCCGTCTACTCCGACAGAAGCTTCTGGGACGACGAATCCTCTGCATGACTGTCAGCTTTGCTTGCCACTCCCGCCCGATATCCGTGGCCTGTCGTCGATGCTCCGAAAGATGGTGGGAAAACTGAGCCGTCTCAGTCTGCTAGACCACTCGGCTCGCTCCACGCATTGCCTGGGGCGCACCCTTTGACATCGTTCGCCGCGAGACCAAGCTCGACCAGGCTCTTCGTCGAAACGTGATGATGCCCAGGGCAAGCTCGGCACTGGTCTTGCTCTAGCTGCCCGCGCTGCCTCGAGGCCACCTGAGCGCGCAGGCAGTCATCGTTCGCCGACCAAGCAAACAGGACTCTGATACGACAGTACGAAGCTTGAACACGAAGCTTGAACCGACGCAGTAGGACCCCTATCATCACGTCGGGTATCACAGCGCCCCTCCACCTTCCTCGAGGCAGCCATGCTCAGCGTTCTTCAACAGTTCGGTTTTCACCCCCGCTCCGTTGTTTGGGAGCTCACCCTCGCCTGCAACCTGCACTGCCGCCACTGCGGCTCACGTGCCGGTCGAGCGCGCCCCGACGAGATGTCGACCGAGCGTGCCATGCGGCTGTGCGATGAGCTCGCCGATTTGGGATGTAAGAAAGCGACCTTGGGAGGAGGGGAGCCAACCCTCTACAAGAACTGGCCGATGATCGCGGCCAAGCTCAACGCCCGCGGGATCCAGGTCAACATGACCACCAACGGTCTCAACTTCGATGACCACCTCGCCAAGCAGATCAAGGCCATGGGGCTCTACAGCGTCTGCTTCAGTGTCGACGGACTGCAGGAGACCCACGAGTACGTGCGCAGGGTGCCGGGTCACTTTGAGCGCATCATGAACGCCTTCGACATCTGCCGGCGCCACAAGCTCACCTTCTCTGTCATCACCACGGTCTTCAAGCGCAACATGGGTGAGCTCGAGGAGCTGCGCGACCTCCTACACAAACGTGGGGTCCGCTGGTGGCAGCTGCAGCTGGGCAACCCGACGGGGTTCTGCGCCGAGAACCGCGACCTCGTCATCGAGCCAGAGGACGTGCTCGAGGTCGTCCCCCTCATCGCCCGTCTGCGGCGAGAGTCGCTCACGAAGCCGCCCAAAGTCTTCGCAGGGGACAACGTCGGCTACTACGGTGACCTCGAAGTCGACCTACGCGAGCAGAAGGCCACAGTGCCCTTCTGGATTGGCTGCCGCGCCGGCTGTCAGGTCATCGGCATCGAGAGCAACGGCAACGTAAAGGGCTGCCTGTCCCTGCCTTCAGCGCTCAACGGCGTCGATCGCTTCGTTGAAGGCAACCTCAACGAGAACACGCTGGCCGAAATCTGGAACAAGCCTGGAGCTTTCGCCTACAACCGAGAGTTCACGCGCGACAAGCTCGGTGGTTTCTGTCACGATTGTGAATACGCTGAGATCTGCCGCGGAGGCTGCTCTTGGACCACCTTTGCCCACACCAACGACCGAACCGACAACCCCTACTGCTACCACCGCCAGCTCGCCCTCAAGACGCAGCGGGAAAAGGCGCAGCAGGCTGCCAGTCCAGAGGACAGTGTGGTGAGCTGAACCAAACCGACCCGCCCTCTGCATCAAGATCGCTCAGGCCAAGTCGGTCAATGGCTCATGCCGTCGCGGAGAAGGGCGCGCCTCTTCGCCATTCCTCGAGCGAGCTCAGCACGCCAGAGCGAATGGCTTCGAAGCGAGCCACGCAGGTTCAACGGAAGGCGTTGAGCACTTTGATGTATGTCGCGCGCTCGAAAGCAGTGGGATCAGCCACATTCTTCTGGCTCATCGCACCCCGCATCTGAGCCACGCTCTCGTACTCGTGGTTCTCCGCCCACTTGTCGAAGCCCGCCCGCACCGTCGCGAGGTGATCGATGCCGCGGCTCAACAGCGCAGAGGTCATCATCGCGACCGACGCACCAGCCATCACACTCTTGACCGCATCGCTCGCACTGTGGACCCCGCCCGTGATTCCCAGGTCCAGACCCACGCGCCCAAACAGGATGCCAGCCCAGCGCAAACGCAGCAGCAAATCGTTGCTATTGCTCAAGTTCAAGGTGTGGCTCGTCTCCAACGCCTCGATGTCGAGATCAGGCTGGTAGAAGCGATTGAAAATCACCAAGCCCTTCGCCCCGGCGCTCTCGAAGCGCTTCGCGACATCCAACAGCGCGGTGAAGAACGGTCCAATCTTGATGGCCACAGGGATCTTCACACTCGAAGCGACCGCGCCCACGAGCTCGACATACGCCTTCTCCACCGACGCCGCTGTCGCAGCAGTATCTGCAGGAATCGAGTAGAGATTCAGCTCCAGGGCGTCAGCGCCTGCATCCTCGAGCTTCTTGGCATATCGGACCCAACCACCATTGCTCGCGCCATTGAGGCTGGCGATCACTGGGATGCTCAGCGCCTTCTTCGCAGCGGCCACGTGGTCGAGGTAAATCTCCGGCGTCATGCGGTAGCTGCTCGCCGGCGGAAAGTAGTCCAGCGCCTCGGCGAAGCTCTCTGTCCCCGCAGAAAGCCGCTCATCGAGCTCATTGGCTTCCTCGATGATCTGCTCCTCATAGAGCGAGTGCAGTACAACGGCACCGGCACCAGCGTTCTCCATCAGACGAAGGTTCTCCACCGTCTTGCACAGCGGCGAGGACGACACGACAAGTGGCGAGCGAAGGGAGAGTCCAAGGTATTGCGTGGAAAGATCGGCCATGATGGTCTCCTGAAAGCAAGTTGGAGGCGGGGCAAACACCCCATCGACAAGAAGTGCCCGTGTCGGCAGGTTCGAAGGAAAAAAGCAACGCCCTGAGATCTCAAGGCAAGCCAGTGTCACACCCTGAGTACGCCCTATCATCGCGATCGGTTCGAAGCAAGACTACAGAAATTTGCGGAACGACCAGCAGAGCTCCCCGATGCGACCTGTCCAAGTGCAGCCTTGCACTGACCCCGCCCTCCCTCCTACACTCGCCACGGGTCGCGGCCCCGCCCACAATGGTCAGCGGAAACGCCCCAAGGCATTTGGAACACAGCAAGAGCCGACATTTCACCAAAGAACACCCATGCTCAGAGACCAAGACTTCGACATCCTCCCGACGCTGCGCGTGCGCGTCAGGCAACACATCTTCGAGACCGCGGTCGAACGACCTGTGGGGGAAACAGGCCAAGCGCCCAATCATCAAGAACTTGGGGGAACAGGCCAAGCGCCCAATCATCAAGAACTTGGGGGAACAGGCCAAGCGCCCAATCATCAAGAAATCGCGCTCGTGTCCTACTGCAGCCAAGGACTCGCCGCCTTGGGGCAACGGGAGATTGTCTTCTCGGTCGACCAGAACAGCCTGCTGCCAGAGCAGTTCGACGACCCCTTGTCCTTCTTTGAAATGGTCTATCACGCCGCACGTACGGGTCTCTATGTCGACGTCGGCGACCTCAGCCGATTCGGGGAAACGCCCATGATCCGGGGCACCGAGCTGAGTGGCGTCTGCTACCTGCCGGCGCAACGGCTCCCTGGCTTCGAACTCCCCCCGAACGCACTCTCAGCGCTCGGACTCTTTGGCCCCGACGAGGTGGCGATGGTCGAAAGCGGAGGCCTCGCCCGCTTGCTTCCACGCCTCGCCAAGGATGCGGGCCTGCTCCCGTACCCACCGTTGACCCTGCTCTCGCGCCCCAAGCACTGCGGGCCAGACGACTGGTCATCGAGCCTGCTCTCCACCATCCCCGGCTGGACCTTTCCCCATGCCCGCTGCAGCCTCAGACTGGCGTCGCAGAACGGCGACTTGGCCCAGCTTCCCAGCTCGACCCAGGCACCGCGGACGATCCGTCTACGACTCCGCAGAGAGCACCGCGAACAGTGGCAAGCGTTTTGGCCACTCATTCAAGACGCGCCCGCTTTCGCGCTGCGCACGGGTATCGACTGGGACGCCAACGCCATCCTGCTCTGGGAACAGCAGCAAAGCCAGGTCCTCTCCAACAGCCACGCGCTCAAGCCCAACAGCACCATCTCGACTGCGGGTCTGGTGCTGCTTCGTAGCGACCTGCAGCACAGCAGCAGCCTCCCGCACACCGCGCTCGACGGACGAAGCGCTGTCTTGGAAGACTGCCTGGCGTGCGCCCTGGACGAGCTCCAATTCAGCCAGCTACGACGCAGTCTGGAGGAAGGCACTGAGCTGCAGCTTGGCCCCCTCCAGCTCGAGTGGGTTGACGTGTGATCCAAGAGGAACGCCTACGCGTCTTGCTCCTGCAAGGCGACGAGAGTGCTGCCGAGCTGATGATGTGCGAAGCTCGGCGGCGCGAGGACGAGGCGATGGCCGCCTTCGTCCGCCAGCACTCTCGACGCTACCGTTGGCCTGGTGTGCACCCCTTGCCCAACGGCGACTACCTTCACCTCAAGACCGGTCTCTTGCTGCGTGCGCTGCCCGACGCAGCTCCGTTCCTCAAGGAGGAAGGGCAGGCGAGCCTCAGTTCGACATCAACCGATGAAACAAGCCGCGCCGCATTTCGCCAAGAGCCGGTTCTGCTAGGGCTTGGCCCCGTCTCGCAGAGGCTCTTCTGGCGCTTCGTGCAGCTCGCGCCTCGCTGGGCACCCCAGCTTCGAAAGGCCTCTGCCTTCTTGCTCAGCCCCCTGTTTGGCTGGCCTCAGGGACGCCCCGATACCGGTGAGCTCGACCGCCCCGTGCACAGCGTTCCCTGGTCCGCTGCCCGCGACTTCTGCAATTGGGCGGAGCTCGACCTACCACGACGCCAGCACTGGCAACGCGTCTTCGAGCACGCGTTGCAGGACGAAGGGGAGGGCACCCCACAAGAATGGTGTGAAGATGCCTTTGACGAGAGCGCCAATGAGCGCCTGCTCGTCTCACCGCGCCAGCGCCGCTTCAATGCTGAATGGCCTGAGCTCGTGGCTCCAGGCGTGGGGTTCCGAGTCGCCCTTGTCTCCGCACGGGAATGCTCACTGGCCATGGAACAGCACTATGCTTCCCTGCTCGAACAATCGCAAAGCCTCCAACACGGGCAGATGGAGCAGTTGGAGGCAAGCGCATCGCAGCCGTTGGCGCCGCACGGGCAAGCTTCGACACAATAGCGAGAATGGCGCGAGGAGCAGGTCCAACGCTGTGCACCATCGGCGGAGCCTGCCGTCAGGGCCGTACGCGCAGCGCCTCTTTGCCGTCAACCTCATAGATTTCCACGGCCTCGTCCTCGACTAAGCGCTCCAGAGACCGCCGCTTCTCCTCGAAGCCAAAGTCGAAACCGTCTGCCTTCCAGCGGGTCAAGAAGTAGTTCAAGCCCACGAAGCCAGTGCCAAAGTAGCTCTGAGCCTCCGCCAACTCTCGCATGAACACCAGATCGATGGCGTCCTGTGCCGAGGCATCGTGCTCGATGATGCGCTCCGCTGGCTCGCTCTCCTTCTGCACGAAGCTGCTCAAGCCATCGAGCAAATCAATGTGATCGAAGGCCACTCTGCGCAGTCGCGGCGCCAATCCGGAACCACCCCAGGTCGCGATATGGGCAATCTTCCCGAGCTGTCGGGCCCCCTCCACCGCTGGAGCATGGTCGGCATCACCAGAGACCAAGACCAAGATCTCATACGCGTTGACGGCGGCGAGCCGAAGCATGTCCGCCACCATGGTGGTATCGACCTCCTTTTCTCGGTTGAAACGCAGCGTCGTGCCGCAGCTCTCACAACGCTCGGTCACCGCCTTGTGCGCGAAGCGATGCACGAAAAACCCACGCTGTCGCTCCAACATGCTCAAAAAAGACGGCAACTTACTGTTTGCCCCCTCCTCACCCATATCGATTCCCGTGTAGTAGTGCGCCCCCACCAGCACGCTTCCGCCTGCCTGCTTCACCAACCAATTCGACAGCCGCACGAAGTCGAGCCGCTGTCCCGATGCAGAATCTCGCCAACCTGAGTAGAAGTTCTTGCCATCAATGAATACGATTGTCTTCATAAAATTACAGGACCACCTCCAGAATGCGCCGCAACGCGGCACCAACACACTCCGAAACGAAGGGCTCAATGCCCGACGCACTCCCTCCAGCCTGCATGACAGCGCCGCCGCCAACGCAAGTCAATCGGAGATGAGCGAGGGCACGCATCCTCTCGACCTTGTCGCTGTCCAGAGGTCGGTGCCCGAGAGCGAACGAATGCAATGGAGAAACGTGGCGTGTACCAGAGCCGCAGTCGTCGTCAACTCAACACAGAACGAGCACGAGACAGCGGACGCTACTCGATGATCACTCGGGCGGTGGCATTTCGCCCAAAAGTCTCAGGCGAGTACATCTCCTCGGCCTTGGTCGGAGGTACCACGAAGGAGCCCGGCGTGGTGGCCCTCGCGAGGTAGCTGTAGCTGTATTCACCGGCCCACAATAGGCTCGTGAAAGCCTCTACCCGTTCGTCGCGCAGATTCTGGTGCTCGTACCAATACGAACGCCACCACTGGTCGTCGTTGTCATCCTTCATCGAGGACCTGTAGGCCAGACCACCCGTCATGGCGAGGGCCGGGTTGGTGGCCTCCAAACCAGCGGGCAGCGGATCGACCAAGGCCACGTGATAGCGCCGCGCAGTGTTCACCATGCTGAGCTTCACCCGAACCGTCGCCCCCAGCTTGATCCGCCAGACGCCGTCTGCATCCCGGCTCACGTCCGTAGGCTCATCGACAGCCTCGTAGACCCGGTCCACGATGAAGCCGCGATCCAACGCCTCGAGCTGCAAATCCTTCGGCGCATAGCGCATACCGATGCGGTAATACAGACGCCCGGCCCCCCCTTTCTGCAGCACCAGGTTCTTCTCGGAGGGGCCCTCCAGAACCGTGGCCATGGGGATGTTCAGGTGCTGTCGCTCAGTGCTGCGCCCTCGGTATTCCTGCTCACCCGCGTAGCCTTCGCCCAACCATACCCGCGCAACGAAGTCCGGTGTCACAGACTCGTACGTGGCAAAGTAGCGCTCCAAAGCCACCAGTATCAGAGAGTTCTCCTGCGTGTTCCCCCAATGCCCCTTGCGCCGATGAGCCAAGAGCCCACGGACGACCTTGGCAATGATTTCGTCCTTTGGAGCCGCCTCGATCAGCGACTCCAGAACAACTGCATCAGATCGCCGATCAGAATACAGCAAGACCCAGTTCTCATCTTCGCCATAAGAGCCAACGAAAGTAGCAGCCGCAGCCGTCTCCTCCACACGGTTGGCGAAGTGCTTGAGGATCTGGACGCGTTCGTCTTCATGGCCGCCGCCCTTTGCCATGGCATACAGCATCCAGCCCAGGGTCTCGAGCGAGAGCTTCTTGATGCCAGGGGACTTCAGCAGCTCGGCAGCGCGCTCCGCGCTGTATTCACCACTCGCCGCTAACACGTAGTAGGCGTAGGCCTTCAGCGAAGCCCGCGCAGCCTCGCTCAAACGATATCCCAAGCGGGACTCGTAGTCCGCGATGCGCTGCTCGATGTTGTCCAGGTACGCCTTCGCGTTCTGCCACAGCTCACCGGGAGGCTCGTAGCCCTTGAGCTTCGCACGAACGATGGCGTGGGCAGCGTGGATCGACACATAGGGGACCGGCTCGCCGCCCCAATACGCAAAGCCACCCGTCCAGTGTTGGCGGCTCTTGAGCATCCGGAGATCCTCTGAAATCGATGCCTCGAGCTCACTCGCCGAGGGCAAGCCCTCCGCCTCGAAGGCAGCCAAGACATCCCGCAGGGAGACGATGCCGAGCACCTTCGAAGCAATCTGTTCGGTGCAGTCGAAGGGGTAGTTGTGCAGGTACAAAACCGCGTCGGTGAGGGCCGCGACCGCGGTCGAGCTGGTGCTCACCTCCAGTCCACCAAACTCGGGGACGACGTCCTTGGGCGCCTTTACCGGCTGCACAATCGCCCCGTCGTCTATCTCCCCGTAGATCGCAAAGGCCTCGCTCGTCGCGGGTGTCCACACTGGCAACGTAATGTCCGCCGCATCGGCGAGGGAGCCCGACACGGTCGCCACTTGGAAGCGGGCCGTGCCTGGCAGCGCAGCCTTCGCGGGGAAGCGCAGCTCCACGCGATCGTTCGCGGCGACCTTCACCTGCAAGCCTCTGGCCCCAGGCAGCTCGGCGTTGCTCGCCCGCAACGCGACCTGAACCTGCTTCTCGACGTCACTGAGGTTCTGGATCACGATGGGTAGCTCGAACTCATCGCCAAAATTGAGGAATCGCGGTGCGGAAGGGCGAGCCATGAGGTCTAGACGCGCGGTGAGCGAAGACTCTCCCTTGCCAAACTGCTTGGCCCCGGCAGCGGCCACCGCCATGATGCGATAGCGCGTCAGGTTGTCCGGCAGTTTGAAAGCCACCTCGACCCGGCCGTTCGCGTCGGTTCTGCTGTTCGGCACGAAGAAGGCGAGCGCGTCGAAATTCTGGCGCAAGGCAATCTCTGCCCCGTCGCCGCCCTCGGAGCGCTCACCGCCACTGACTTCTGCAGACTTGCTGGCAACCTCTCTCTTCATGCCACCGCCGCGCCCAGCGGTGGCCACGGGACTCGGTGCGGACCTCATCTGCGCTTCTGCGGGAGGAGCAAAGTCTGCGCTCATCTCTGCTTCTTCGAAGGCGTATTGGTCATAGCCCATGCCGGGCGCATCGATCAACGCGGCGGGATCCCCCAGCATCAAGTAGGCCCTCAGCTCTCCCACCGTCGTGTCGTCCGAGCGAGAGGGATAGAAGGAAGCCAGAGGATCGAGCAACTGATAGCCAGCCAGCGACAACACCGCCTCGTCCACGGCAACCAGCACCACCTCTGCACCACTCACAGGTTTGCCTGCCGCGTCGAAGATCTCGACATCGACAGCGCTCTCCGAACCGGGAGGAAGCACCGTCTCACGCGGCGTCAGCAGCACCTGCAGCGACCGCGTCCGCGGGGGAATGGACAGACTCTGCCAGCCGCTCGCGTAGGCCGGGCGAGGCGGCAAGCTGGTGTCAATCTCCCCCTGCTCATTGCGGCGTTGAGCGGCACCCACCAGGTTGACCTGAATGTTCAAGCCTGGAACGTGTTCGTCTTCGATGGGAATCCGAAGGGTGTGGCTCGCGCTGCTCATGCTGAAGCGCTCGCTCTTGACCATGCCGGAGCGCCGAACCGTCAGCATACCCTCGGCAGGGTACCAAGGTGCTTGGACCAGCACCTCAGCGGTCTCACCAGGTGCATAGGTGTTCTTGTCGGGGATGAGCAGGACCGTGTCCTTACTGACCGAGCGATCTGGCATCGCGTCCCCGCCCGAGACCCAAACGGCGATGGCGCTGCGGTTGCCGCGTCCCTTGTCGTCCTCGACCTTGCCTTCGATGAGGTAGGTGCCACCCTCGCGCGCCTCGAAGCGACAGCGGGTGCGCCCCTCAGCCGAAGCCGCAGTGCAGAGCTGACGTTCCACCACCATCTCTGTCCAGGAGCCATCGACACGACGCCATTCCAAACGAATCGCCGAGACCTCCATCTGTTTGCCAACCACGAGCTTGCCATCCACCTCGGTGACGATGACGTCGACGTCGAAGACCTCGCCCTTCTCGACGAAGCTGCGCTCGGCCCGCAAGCCCAGGTACAGTGAGGAGGGGTGCACGATCATGGAGGTCGAGCTCGCCCAAGTCTGGCGGTTGACGTCGCTGACGTTGGCCTCCAAGGTCAGGCTCATCGGACGGCGCGGCTTGACCTGGTCGAAGTCGAGTCGAACCCGATGCATGCCCTTGACATCGGTGCGCGCCTGGTGATGCGTGTAGGACGAGGGTTGATAGTAGTAACGGTAGTACCACCACGGCATCATCTCGCCGAAGACGTAATCGGAACGGTTAGGTGGGGTGTAGAAGGCCGGCATTGCCGTGGCAATCCAGCTGGTCTCGGCGTCGGGCAGGGGTCCTCCGGCGAAATAGGAGGCGGACATGCCCACGGTCTTGTGCTCGCCCACCATGGCGACGGCGTCGTCTGGTGCGAGCTGGACCTCGAACTCGGGGCGCCGGAACTCCTCGATGCGGAAGCTGTGATTGTATCTCCCGCTGTACACGATTTCGTCGAGAACCAACTCCACGTTGGCCCAGCCGAGGTTGGCGTTGTCGGGCAAGGTGAACTTGAAGTCGAAGCCACCGAGCTCGCTCAAGCGGGCAGTGCCCTTGTGCAGCTCGTTCCATTGAGGATCGCGGACGATGTAGGAGACGCTCTTCTGGGGCAACGTCAACAGCTCCAAGTCACCGCCCTTCTTCAGGTTCATCGAGCGCACGAAGCCCTTGATGTTGACCGTCTCCTTGGGTTTGTAGAGGTGGCGATCATCCATCACGTACCAGAGGTGCTGGTAGTCCTCGTGGCCCGCCCAGAGCTGCCAGGCGCCTGGGGGCAAGAACACCGAGTCAGTGCCCTTTCTGGCGATCGCCAGGTCGCTCCCCCGATACTCCCCTCGACCAAGTCCATCCTCTCCTGTGCGTAGCTTCTGCGCAGCGACCTCCACATCGACGTCCTTCATCGACTGACCGGTTGCGAGATCGCTGACCCATGCCACCAGGTCCGAGCGGTCCGCAGCCACGGTCAAACCGAGGCGCGAGGCCTGAATCCAAACGCTGGCGGCCTGGATGTAGTACTGGTCCGCAGGCTGTGGGTGCGGCGTCACCACCAGCACCACGTGACCAATGCCCTCGCTCAGGGCAGGGGAGAGGTCGATACTGCTCAGGGTCGGCTTTCGGCGATCCGCGATGGGAATGCTCTTGGTCTCCACCAGCTCACCTGGAACTCGAGCGAGCTTGCGCACATCCTGATCATAGGAATAGAATTTCTCAACAAAATCGAGCTGATAATTCAGATAGTCCTCAGCCTTCATGCGGTACATCTTCACTTCCAGCGAGCTGAAGGCCACGGTCATGAAGGAATAGCTGCGCTCAGCGTTCGGCTCGAGCACCACGAGCTGGTCATAGCTGGGCTGCAGGTAGGGGTACGGCTCCGCCTCGATCATGTTGAAGCGAAACTCCTTCTTCCCCTCCAGCTGCTGCTGGTAGATGTCTGTCAGGGCGGAGCTAAGGGTGACCACGTACTGTGTATTCGGCTTGCTCGTTCCTCCAATCGTCAGATATTGCCCGTTAGCCTCGATGTACTGATTCTCCAGCGCAGGCTCAACCGTCACCATCTTGGCATCGAACTTAGTCTGGTCGAGCGGGTTGGTCATGTAGAAATGGAAACCGCTGTATTCACCAGCAACACACTGCCAGTTCGAACAACGGGCATCCTGGACGCGCAGCGGGCCATAGGTCTTGAACCGAAAGATCTGCGCTTCCGTCGTCAGGCGCGGTCCTTCAGCCGACGGTGCACCCACCTCCAAGACACCGCCAAAGCGGGTGTCCTTGGGAATGGGAGCGGTAAATTTCGCCGTCAGCCAGGTTCCTTCGAGGCTATTCTTGATGTAGTGCTCGACATCGTCACCGAGCACATCGTTGGCGGTGGTCAAGCGCAGAGCGTAGGGCTTGCCGTCACCCTCGATGCTCATCTTCGCGAGCACTGCTGCGGGGTCGATACGTTGATTGAACGCAAAGAAGAGCACTGGATCCGTATTCACCGCTTCGTGCGAGGGAACGTACGAGGTGATTCGCAGAGGAGGGGTGTCGAAACGCCAAGAGACCGCATCCTCGAGCACGTTGCCATTCGCGGACTTGACCCCTTTCTTCACGGTGGCCGTATACTCCGTCGCCATGGGCAAACGGACCTTCGGCACGAACTGCAAGGTGCGCGTGTCCAACCAACGCCACTCGCCCTCTATCCGCGGCTCGAGCTGAACAGGAATCTGCTCCCGTGCAACCGTATCGATTGAGCTCAACGCCACCATCGGCTCGGAGAAGGTGATGCTCATCTTGGGTGCCAGGTCGACCGAGCCCTCGGGACGGTAGCGAAGCACCCGCAGCGGACGCGATTTCGGGTCGTCCAACTTCGGCGGCGGGAGTTGCTCCGCCGGAGGGAAGGGGGTCAACGTATCGGAGCCCGACAAAGGAGGCTTCAGAGAGCCCTCACGCATCGCGAAGCTCGCCGTGCTGGCTGGCTCCATCTCAGGCAGTCGAGCCAGCAGCGCATCGGCCTCCTCGTTCGACAGCTCTTCGGCCTTGGCTACCGCCCGCGGATCCCGCGGCGTCTGAGCAGGCTCCGCGTCGCTGATGCGAAAGCTCAAGCCTTCCTCATCGACGTGGCCCAGATACGGCTCCTCGGGAGCATCGACCAAGCGCGCCTTGACCTCTGCTTTGAGCTCGAGCTGAGGCTGTTCGCTTTGTCCTGCGAGGGGCGAGCTCGATTCTGGCGGTGAGGAAGACTGCGGACCACAGGCCCCCATCCCCAGCGCCAAGAGCACCACCAAGCCGTTCACATTGAATCGATACATACCTTTCTCCATTCGAAGAAGCACGAACGGTAGACTTCGCTCTGCCATCGTATCCAGGTTTTGGCGAGACGAAGCGCCCAAACACAGTATGCTGAAGCCACAGCACTCGCAAGCCACATGCTCCACCGATGCTCGCACTTCTGCTGCGACCTCCAAAGAGCATGAGCAGCGCTCGAAGCCATGCGTGCAACGTGGGGGCTCGGACAAACTTGCACCACCGTCTCAGCTCGACACCCCACACGAGACGGCCTCGGCATCAGTGCGGCAGGATCGCAACTCCGAACACGCCCCCAAGGCCGCAGCCGCTCTCCAATCGGAAGAAGTGGGGAAAACAGGCCAAGCGCCCAATGAACAAGAAGTGAGCAGCCAAACCGCGCTTCCGGGGAAGGGCAGACAGCGCTTGCGAGCACCCGCGACGACTCTGCACAAATTTTCTTGGATTTTCAAAAGGATGAATGCACATTCATGAGAAGACGCCCTTCATTCATGGCGCGACTCGGCTGTGGTGCGTCCAGCCTATTTCTGATTCCCCAGCTCTTCTTCCAGCATGTCCACCATGCTCGCCGCATCGAAGGCGCCGCGGAGCATGCGCCCGTTGATGAAGAAGGTCGGCGTGGACTCGACGCCGTTGGTCAGGCCTTCTTTCTTCGAGGCCACCACCGCGGCACGGGTCTTGGGGTCCTCGACCAAGGCATTGAATTTGCTCACATCCAGTCCCAAGGACTTGGCCCAATCTGCTTGCGCATCCACCGAAAACGAATCGTAGTGGGCGTAGGTTTCGAGCAGAAAGTCCCAGCCCTTGCCCAGCTGAGCGGCCGCCTCGGTGGCCAACGCCGAGGGGGTGGACTCGGCGTGGCTCTTGATCG
>JAVFAO010000176.1:0-13487 GCA_034002465.1 Myxococcota bacterium | reverse complement strand
AGGGATACCAACGGGCTACGCCATTTGGCGGGGTGTGGGGCAGCGCCCCACAAAGAGCCGACACAGGAATGCCCGAGCCGCTCGCAGAGCGCGAGCAATGTCGAAGTCGTCGACAATGCTGGGGAGCTCAACGGGATTCAACAGGGCTAAGCCCTTTGCCCAGGTGATGCGCATCACCAGCAAGTTCATGAATCTTAGGAGACATTGCAGCGCGAAGTGCACCTGCCGAGAGCGGGGCTGTCTGTTGACGATGGCCTTGGAGTCTCACGCAGAGACGCAGAGACGCAGTCAGAGATGAGGGAGAGACGCCATGGACGGCGCAACATACTGTCCCGAGTGTATGCAGAACCCCGGGAGAGCGCACACGCAAGCGCGCCCCTGATCGTCAATATTGCGCATGACTTTCAGCTGCTTACATATGATGCGCATCACCTGGGCTTTGGCGAGGTGTGGGGCAGCGCCCCACGTCACTCGCCCTCGTCTGCGCTCTCCATCCGTTCGCTGGCGAGCGCGACGGCGTCGATGATTTGCTGGTAGCCAGTACATCGACAGAGGTTCCCCGCGAGCCCTTGGCGGATCTGCTCGCGGGTGGGCTTGGGGTTGCGGTGGAGCAGCGCGACCGAGCTCATGACCATGCCGGGCGTGCAGTAGCCACATTGGATGGCACCCGCGTCGATGAAGGCCTGCTGGATGGGATGCAAGGCCCCGTCTGGAGCCCGTAGCGCTTCGATGGTGCGGACCTGGGTGTCGCCTTCGGCGTCCAGGAGCTTGCGCAGGGGCGTGCGGCAGGCGCGCACCGCCTTCTCGTCGACGAGCACCACACAGGAGCCGCAGATGCCTTTGCGGCAGCCGATCTTGGTGCCGGTGAGTCCGAGCTCGTCGCGCAGATAGTCGAGCAAGCTCTTGCTGGCTTGCTCCTCGGTGGGCTGGACCTCTCTTTGGTTGATTCGAAGGCTCATGCCTGGCTCCGCTCGGAGGGGGTTGGCGCAGGCTTCATGGGGAGGGAGAAGAAGCGCTGGCCTGTGGCTGCATGGAGGGCATTGGCGATGGCGGCCGCGCCGAGCTCCAGTGCCGGCTCACCGATGCCCTTGGCGTGAGAGGCCGAGGCCGGATCGGGGTTTTCGAGGATGATGGCCGTCAGCTCAGGCACGTCAGTTGCCTTGGGAATACGGTACTTGTGAAAGTTGTCGCTCTGCACTCGCCCGTCCTTCATGAGGAAATCTTCGCTCAAGGCGTAGCCTAGGGCTTGGGTGATGCCGCCGTAGATCTGGCCGAGCACCATGGGCGGGTTGTAGGCCTTGCCCACGTCGTGCGCGGCGACCATGTTGGTGACTCGGACCTTGCCCGTGCGCTTGTCGACGAGGACCTCGGCGGCTTGGCATCCATAGACCCAAGTGAAGTAGGCGTTGCCTTGGCCATGCTCCTCGTCCCAGTCGATGGCGGGGGCTTGGAAGTTCGCGTAGGCGAAGGGGGTTTGCTGGCGCAGGTAGAGCTGCCAGACCGCCTCGTCCCAGCTGAGTTTCGAGCGGGCCTGTCCTTCTTCAGTGGCCCCACCCCAGAGCGCGTCGTCGCGAAACTCTACCTGCTCCGGCTCACAGCGCAGCAGCTCGGCCAGCGTCTTGGCCATCTGGGACTTGAGCTTTTCAGCAGCGCAGACCACGGCGGAGGTGCCCATCAGCGTGCCGCGCGAGGCGACCGTGGTGGCGCTGTCGGGGATGGAGGAAGTGCTACCGCGGCGGTATCGAATGCGCTCACGTCGCACCCCAAGCGCCTCAGAAAGGGCGAGTATCATGGCACTTTCGGAGCCTTGACCGTTTTCGTGGATGCCCGTCTCGAGGAGGATGGAGCCATCGAACTGCCCGTTGATGATGGCCGAGCACATGTCGGTGCCCTCAGAGCCGAGGCTCATGCCGCGATAACACATGGCGAGCCCGATACCGTAGAGCTCATCGCCCTCGCCGTAGCTGCAGCGGGCACGCTTCTCGTGGTAGCCGATGCGCTCGAGCACGCTGTCGAGGGCCTGGCTCAGGCTCACGGTGTGTCCGCTGAGGCGCTGTCCGGTGACGGTGATGCAGTCCTGATGGACCATGTTGCGACGTCGCAGCTCGAGGGGCTCGATATCCAGTTCTTGCGCGGCGATTTCGATGAGCTGCTCGATGGCGAAGTTGACCTGCGGCGAGCCAAAGCCTCGCATCGCCCCGGAGAAGATGTTATTTGTGTATACACCATAGACGTCACAGTGCACATTGGGGACGACGTATGGGCCGCAGCAGTGGACGATCGATCGCCAGGTCACGAAGGGCGTCACCGAGAGATAAGGCCCACTATCAGCCAGCATTCGAATACGAGCGGCGAGTATTCTGCCGTCGCTGGAGAGCCCGAGCTCGTAGTCGAGCAGGTAGGGGTGTCGTTTGTAGCTCTCGCGCATGGACCATTCGCGCAGGTAGGTGAGCTTGACGGGTCTTTGGAGGAGCTTGGCGGCGAGTGCAGCCCGCGCGCAGACGACGGCGGCGGTGTCGTCTTTGCCGCCGAATCCACCGCCAACGGGGATGGTGTAGACCTCGATTTCGCTCAGGGGGACGGCGAGCAGCGCGGCGGTGAACTGTCGGGTGCTGAAGGGGTGCTGCATGGAGCCGAAGATTTCGAGGACGCCGTCGGAGCGGGGGACGACGACAGCGGCTTCGGGCTCCATGTAGGCGTGTTCGATGGCCTGTGTGGAGAAGGAGCGTTGGAGGCGGTGTGTACAGTGCGCGAAGGCGGCGTCGACGTCGCCGTGGCGCAGCTTGTGGTGGTTGGCGATGTTGCTGCCCTTCTCGGGGTAGACGAGTTTTTGCTGGTGGGACTGATGTTTTCCCAGTGTTCTCGCGCTGTTTCCATCAGTTCCAGCGCATCCTTGGTTGGATTCGAAGGCCTGGCGCAGGTCTGTGACGGCGGGCAGGGGCTCGCAGCGCAGCTCGACGAGCTCGGCGGCGGCGATGGCCTGTTCGCGGCTCGTGGCGACGACGAGGGCGACGACATCGCCGTGGGAGCGCAGGTGAGTGCTGGCGAAGATGGGCAGATCGTGTTCGAGCTGTCCCCAGTGGCTGTGTCCTGGGACGTCAGCGGCGGTGAGCACGCGCACGACGCCCGGGGCGGCGGCGGCGCGGCTGGTGTCGAGCTGAAGGATGCGCGCATGCACCTCGTCGCCGTAGACGGGGGCGGCGTGCAGCATGCCAGGAAAGGTGTAGTCATCGGCATATTTGGCCGCGCCGCAGACTTTGGCGACGGCGTCGTTTCGAAACACGGACATCAGTCTCCCTCACGTCGGCCGGGTCAGGCCCGGGGCTGACAAAGTGCTGTGAGAGAGGGGCTTTGGCAAGGGATGGCCTTCTTCTTCTTGGCAAAGGATCGCTTTTCGCATTGTTCTTGAGCTGTTTCCGACAGATAGTGTGGACGCGTTCGAGCGCGCAAGCGCGCGATTGCATTCGTTCGCTCTCGGGCACCTCGAGGCTGGTCAAAGCGGTCTCGTTTCTGTGAAGAACGGAGCAGGAGATGACATGATCAGCATCAGACGCTTCGCAGGAAGCCTGGAATGGGAGTGGGATGGCATGCTGCTCAGGCCATGGACGGGCCCCGTCTCTCAGGGCTGGGAGTTCGACGGCAACGTGCTACGGCCCTGGGGCGGTGGAATCGACACCTGGGACTTCGACGGCAGAACGCTGCGGCCTCGATTCAGGACCGACCTGCGCAACTGGGAGTGGGATGGCCACGCGTTGTCCCCCTGGGGGGGAGGGCTGCACGAGGGCATCGAGATCGTCGGCAAGGAGATGTGGCCCTACACCAAAGGTCTGGGTGAGGGCTGGGTGGCCGACGGCGAGCTGCCTGTCCCCATCTGGGCGGTGGTGGCGGGCCTGGTGAGGCACCGAGATGCCTGACAGGACGGTTCACGCGGACAGAGGACGACGCTGGAGATTGGGAGTCTGGGGCTTGGCCCTGGGCTACTTCGCCGCCTATGTCCCCTACAGCATGCTCGCCAAAGGACTCTCACGCGGTCTGTTCACCAGCGATGGCCTCCCAGTCGAGGGCCCCGTCCTGCTCCCGCTCTCATCATCGCACTGATCCTGCTCTCGTTGCCGGGGCCTCGCTCTCCCCTCGGCGCGGCCCAAGATACACCGTCAAAGAAGCCGTGACTGTAGCCCTCGTGCGTCGCTCTGGTTACACTCGAAGGGCAACGGTCCTGGTACCCGGCGCCGGCTCCCACGAAGGCGCTCGAAACACTGGACCTCCATCGCTTTCGAAGCAGGAGCAAGCCATGTCACAGAGAAATTCTTGTCGATTGGGCGCTTGGCCTGTTCCCCCAAGTTGTTGCCTGCCATCCATGGCACGCACCCTTCGGGCTGCCTTCGCAGCGAGTCTCCGCCTCCTGGCTGCGACTTGTTGGCATTCGTTCGCGCTTCTGAGCACGATACTCCTGCTCGTGAGCTGCCCCCTCTCGAGCAACGTCGCCTTCGCGGCCCTCGGGGAGAACGACGTGGGGATGAACATCCACGATGGACGCCAAGCCTTCGTCGACGCCTGTGTCGAGCTGGGTGTGGACTGGGACAGGCTCGACGGCAACTGGTTTCAAATGCAGCCCAGCAGCAACAGCTACAACTGGTTCCTCGACGACGCGGTGAACCGCGCCAACGCAGCCGGGCTCAAGGTCTTCATCACCTTGGCCTATACCCCCCAGTGGGCGGCGCGCTCGGGCGACACCGACGGCCAGTTCCTCAACGACGTGCCCACCAACACTGCCCAATGGACCGCCTTCGTCAGCGCTGCCGTCACCCACTACCGGGCCATGGGGGTGACCCACTTCGGGATGTGGAATGAGCCCAACCTGAAGCAGTTCTTCGAAGGCAGCGTCAGCCAGTACGCGCAGCTCATCGCCATTCCAGGGGCCGCTGCGGTGCGCGCGGCCTGCGCGGACTGCAAGGTCCTGGGCCCCGACCTGGCCAACGTCGGCGACGCCGACGACTACCTCGAGGCGGTCTTCGACGCCTTGCCCCTCGACACCTTCGACATCGTGGCGCACCACATCTACCAAGGCTTCCCAGAGACGGGCACCTCGGTCTTCGACGGCGACCGTTACTTCAACGTGCTCGATTCTCAACGTTTTCCAGGCTTTACCCGACGCTCGCTGCGCCAGCTCCTCGATGATGCCGGCTGGACCGGCGAGGTCTGGATCACCGAGACCGGCTACAAAGCCAAAGTCAACGACAACAACGATGAGCAGACCCAAGCCACCTACGTCACCCTCGCCCTCGGTGAACAGCTCAAACGCGACTGGGTGACCAACACCTTCTTCTACGAGATTCACGACTGCGGGGTCGACGAGGCGGCATGTACCATCGATGGCTTCGGGCTGATGCGCGCCACCGCAGGTTCGCCCATCAGCCGCCGCTTTCCCCAAGACTTTCGCCTCAAACCGGCCTTCGATGCCCTGAAACGCTACATCGCGGAGCACCCCGAGTTCTCGGCGCTGCCGCCCAGCTCAGCCTGCAACGATGGCCTCGACAACGACGGCGACCACGCCATCGACATGAACGATCTGGGCTGCAGCTCCGTCGGCGATGACGACGAGAGCGACGAAGCAGCGCCTCCCACGCTCTTTGCCATGCCCGCAACAACCCTGGTGCTCGACGGCAGCCTCGACGACTTTGGCGACGAGGCCTGGGTGGAGCTACTGCCAACCGAAGCGTGGCGCGGTCTGAGTCCGGTCACCGATAGCGCGGACAGCTCGGCGCGCTTCGCGGCGCGCTGGTCGGCGAGCGCGCTCTATCTGGCGGTAGAGGTGGACGACGAGCTGCATGAGAACACGCGACCCGCCTCGGAGCTGTGGATGGCCGACAGCGTGCAGCTTGCCTTCGATGTTGGCAACGAGGGTGGCTTCGCCTACGACACGCTCAACGACCACGAGCTCAACTTTGGGCTCAGCAATGGCGCAGTCCTGCTCTTCCGTTTCCACGGACCGAACGGGGCGAGCGACGCCTTCGAGGCTCAGATTCGGCGCGAAGGCAGCACGACGCGCTATGAAATCCGTATCCAGAACAGCGCCTTGCCGGGGCTTCGGCTAGAGCAGGGCACGCGCCTCGGCTTCTCGCTGCTGGTCAACGACGCAGACGGCGCGGGGCGCGAGGGCTGGCTGGAGTGGACGAGCGGCATTGGCTCGGGCAAGGCCCCCTCACTCTTTGGGGACTTGCTGCTGGTGGCGCAGACGCCGCCGCTCGACGAGGACCCGGAGCAGCTCGAGCAGCCCGAGGATGAGGCCGCAGAGGAGCTGGAGCTGGCAGAGCAGTTGGAGCAGCTCGATGACAGCGAGGAGCTGGAGGAGCAAGCGGAATCGGAGGAGCTGAGCGCAGAGCTGGACACGTTCGAGCGCGAGGACGAGGTGGCTGAGAGCACCCTTGAGCCGTCCCCCACCCAAGCCGCAAACGACGATTGCTCCTGCGCCCTGTCCACGGATACGCCGAGCCCAGCTCCGGGGGTGGCGGTGCTGGTGGTCTTCGGAGTGTTCCTGCTGCGGCGTCGCCGCTGAGTGTTCGACAGCCTTTCTTCCCGGCCCCAACTCAGGCCACGCCAAGGAGAGCCATGCGAGCGCTCTGGCAACGAATCGAACGCGTTTTGGAGCAACGTTGGCCCAACAAACGTCTCGAGTTGCGGCCGCCAGCCAGTGCTCGCCAAGTCGAGGAGGCCGAATCCCAGCTCGGCGTCCGCTTTCCCGAGGACTTTCGCGAATCTCTCCGGGTGCACGATGGACAGGACGGCGAACCTGAGCTGCTCTGGCTTCCGGGTGTTCACAAGCTGGGATCATTGGAGTCGATGGTCCGGTGTTGGCAAGAAGATCGACGCTTCTTCGAGGCTGAGGACAGGGAGTGTTTCGCGTGGCTCGACCACAGCCAGCGGGTGCGTCAGGTCCACGCCCACCCCCAGCACATCTCCTTTGCGGGCAGCAGCTTCTGGGACTATGACCGCTTGCTCTTCGACTTCGACCCGGCACCCCTGGGAAAGGCTGGGCAGATTATCGTCCGCTTCGACTGCGAGCTCGTGTTCCTCTGCGAGAGCTGGCGGGAGCTGATGGAAAAGACCGCAGAAGGCTTGGAGAATGGTCGCATCACGTTAGACGAGTGTGGCCCCGAGCTGAGCCATCAGGTTAGGCCCAGCTACCTGTCGCCGAAGTGTGCGAGGAATCTGAGTTTCTTCGACTACTATGCATCAGCTTGGCCACTCTGACACGGTCGAGCCGCTACAGCTCGTTCGAGCGAGCAGGCAAAGCGCTGGAATGGCATCTCGGGCTCCTGGTCGCTCTGCCCCCCCAAGCCCCAGACCTGAGCATCCAGGGATACACAACCACCGCCACCACCGCGCCATAGGTTGCGCGCTACGCAAGGTGACGGTAGTCTCGCGCTAGGCATTCGTTCGCTCTCGGGCACCGACCTCTCGACAGCGGCAATTCCTTCGGAATGTCGAGAGGATGCGTGCCCTTCGCTCACTTTCGATTGCGTTCGAGCGGTGGAACTGGATGCTACGGCAATGGCCAATGCCAGTCGAATGATGGCCGTCAAGCGCTGTGCTCATCGGCTCGCAGGCCACTCCTGAGCCCCGGTCGGCGGGCAGGAGGCCGGCCCCACGTTTTGTCCTGCGCTGCCCGCTGGCGTAGGGCCACGGCCAGGTCTGAACGACCTGACTGTTCGGCAACTCGTAGCTCTCTGGGGACTGGAGACAAGCTGTGGATATGGAACGCGATCCCACCACGCTACGCTTTTACGGAGCCCTCGCCGGCTTGTTCCTTGGAGCCTTGCTTGGCTACCTGCTCTTCTGGGTCGTCGGCGCAGAGCGTTGGGTGGCCTTCGTTCTCGTCACGGGACTCGTCGGCGCAGTTCTGGGCGGGCTGCAGCCTCGGCTCTTCGTTCCGGTTGGCAGAGCGCTGGCATGGCCGATGGCGTTCTTGATGCAGCTCTGTAACCCCTAACGGCCCTCGCGCTTGCGCCGGCTTGGTCGCGACGCTGGAGCAGCGAAGCACGAAAGTCGATGATGCGTATCGCTTGGTACCGATGCGCTCCGCATTGGCCGATTGCAGAGGCACCCATCCCTGCGCTACTCTGAGCAGGGCTTCGACGCGAGGAATCGTCATGCGAAGGTTTGCTCCTGTGTCCGTTGCGGTGTTGGGTTTGCTGCTGGGCTGTGCCGAAGAGACTTCGGACCCCCTCGGCTACGTCTCCATCGAGCGGTCGCTGATCGATTGTACCGAGCGCACCGACACGGGCTACGTCAATGGAAACCCGTACCCCATCACGGTCGTCAGCGTCGACGGCAAGCCGGTGGAGCGGGAAACGGCCAATGCCTACTGGGTCATGCAGCAAGCCGCTGCACGAGACGGTGTCTCGATTCGTATCGTCAGCGGCTTCCGGACCTATGCCGAGCAAGAGTATCTCTACAATTGCTACATCAATTGCAACTGCAACAACTGTAACCTCGCCGCGGCCCCAGGTTACAGTAATCACCAGAGTGGACACGCGCTGGATTTGAACACCAGCACAGGTGCAGGGGTATTGACCTGGCTCAACAACAACGGCGCCGCCTTCGGCTTCTCCCGCACCGTCCCCAGCGAGGACTGGCACTGGGAATGGTGGGGAGGTGGTCCCGGCGGAGGTCCCTGCACTGGCCAGCCCTGTGCAGTCATCCCGCCAAGCGGTGGGGTGCTCGACGATGGCGGACCCTGCTTCCAGGCTCTTGGCCCCAGCCAGTACTGGCGCCAAGTGACTGGAGAGGGCAACGAAGGTGGCCTGATGTGGACCAACGCCTTCGTTTCTGCCGAACCCAGCTGTTGGGGGCGATGGAACCTGCATCTCGAGGCGGCAGGACGCTACACACTCGAGGTCAACACGGGTGCACCCTACGGTGTGTGGCCTCATACCCGCTACAGCATACGACACGCCAGCGGCGAGGACCTGGTGATCATCAATCAATCTCTGAGTGGTTGGCAAGAGCTGGGGGTCTTCGACTTTGCCGCAGGCGGTGAGCAAAACGTCAATGTCTTCGACAACTACAGTGGCACCGTGGGGCCCGACCAGCACATCATGGCCGATGCGCTGCGGCTCACACCGTGGTCCGAGCCTCAGCCCGATCCCGACCCCGAAGCAGAGCCAGAACTGCAGCCCGAACCCGAGCCCGAGCTCGCCCCAGAGCCGGAGCCAGAGCTGCTGCCTGACGAAGTAGATGAGCCTTGGCCCCCCGACCAGTCCGATACCGTGGATGCAACGGAACCCTGGTCGGAGCCCGAGCGCTCAGAGCCCACCCCAGAACTCGCCGACACGGTCGAGTCGCCCGAAGTCGGCCCTGGCAACGACCAGAGCGCTGACATTGCCTGCGCTTGCAGTCTGCACCGCCCAACATCACAGCGGCTCCCTGCTTGGGGCTGGCTGGCGCTCGTCGTCTTCGCCCTTCGTCGCAGGCATGGAGCACGATGACCCTACTGCTCGAGGCAAGCGCCTGACGACAACTGCTCGACAAAGAAGAAGCCGCGCCCTGCGCGGTGCATCTTGAATCGCCGCTCGTTGTGCGCCATGCTCCAAACGCTTGGGCAAAGGGAGCCTTATCATCGCAAGAAGATGCTCCCTCTGCTCGCGTCGATCCACTCCACGCTCGAGGAGAAGCAGCTATGCGTCGAATTGCATTCGTTCGCTCAAAGCCACCGACCTCTCGACAGCAGGAATTCCTTCGGAAGGTCGAGAGGATGCGTGCCCCTCGCTCACTTTCAAATCTCATGATGGCTCTGGCCGTTGCCGCGCAGCGAAGCGCTGCCAAGCCCGCTCATCCAAGCTTTCGAACGGCGCGGGTTCACCGCCGTCCAGTGGGGCGTCTTGGTGCTCTAAACAGAGTTAGCTGTGTTCAACAGAGTCACGACGCAGCGTGAGGAGCTTCGGATGACCTCAAAACGTATTCTATGTGCTCTCTTTCTCATCGCTGTGAGCGGTTCGGCCTGCGCCCCCACGCAACAGGATGGCCCGTTGTACAGGACACCAGAGACGAGCAAGTCCGTCGAATGCGAGCCCGGCCACAGCTCCAACGATGCCTGCGCCACTCCCAGCCAGCTCGCCCCCAATGCACTCGCGGTCCAGCGGCTGCTCGAGACGGTTGCAACCGAGCCCGGCGAAGCTCCGCCATCAGCGGCTGAAGCTGTGGAGGCAGAGCCCGCCCCGATTGTTCCGACTGCGTCCGACGCGGCGATGGCCACACCGACGGGGCTTGCCCCACCTCGGCGCGAAGACTGCGAGCGCCCACCAAAACTGAAGCTCGAGGCTGAGTTGACGCGCGGCGTCGTATTCCGCAAGGGCGAACCCGTCGACGTCACGCTGAAGCTCAGCGTGATCGGCGAGGCTAGCCCCCAGGAGCCCATGGCGCTGCTCGGCACGAACGCGCATCTTCAGGTTTTTCTTGCTGATTTCGTGGAGCTGACGACGCTCGACGACGGAGGCGTCACCCAGACCCGACGAGGTTTCGAGGCCCAGCTCGGCCAAATGCGTGCGAGCGAACGACGAGAGTTCGTGCTCGAGCTGCGCATCAGCCCCCCGCTGGACAAGGACTCGGCGCAACTCTATCGGCTCGCCTTGTCCTACCTCGACCCGCAGAACGACTGTGTGATGAGCACCGGCATCAGCGCCCAACAGCGCTTTCAGCGGAATCCTCAGCCCGCCGAGGACAGCAAGCGATAATCGCCAAGGCGTCAACGGGGTGTGGTGGTGGAGCAACGAAAAGAAACCAGACGCAGGAGCATTCGACAATGGAATGGTTGATCATTTTCGCCGTGTTCGGGGTGACGCTCTTGCTCGGTACGCTGCTCAAGCGCAGCAGACCAGAGGAGAAGGCGAAGCGTGCCCTGAGACAACAGCCCATTGTGCCCATCGCCGAGGTGCAGCAGGGGCAGCTCGTCAAGGTCGCTGGTCTGCTGGATTTCGCCGAGAAAGCGCTGATTGCACCGCTCAGCAAACGACCCTGTGCGGCGTGGAAGGTGATCGTATCCCAGTATTCCGACAGCTCGTGGGCAGAATGGTTTCGCGACGAGGCCGTGAGTCCCTTCGTCATCGAGGACGCCACAGGGCGCGCATTGATCAGAGACCCCTTCGCCGAACTGGCGTTGATCGCAGACTTCACCTGGAGTGAACGTTCCTCAGTCTGTCATGTTTGTTTCAGCGCTTGCGGTGAAACCGCGCCAAAGTGTCGAGCGCCGTTGCTTTGGTGAAGCGCATAGAGCTGAGTGTCCAAAGGGCACACCCAATGAAGGATGTGCTCGTTGTGTGCAGCTTTGCGCTGACCAAGAGGGAGATCGGGCTCTGCATTGGCCGAGGCGACAATGGGATCAAGTGCCTGGGCGGCTGCCTCGGTCTGGGCAGCGGCCTCGGTCTGGGCAACGGCCTCGGTCTGGGCAGCGGTCTGGGCGGCGCCATTGATTTCAGTAGCGCACGCAGCGCACGAGCAATACACTCCCGCCATCGCTGCTGGCGACGAAGCCGCGGCTGAATTCGACGAACCATGCGCCGCCGTAGTCCCGGTCGGGCGAGGACGACCAATACCAGTCACACTTCCCCTGCAGTTCGGCTGGCCAGTAACACCCTGGAGCCGGGTCGCAGCCATCGCACACAACGCTCCGACAAGACCAGCTCAAGCACCCAGGCCTACGAACCCCGTTTTGCCATTGAAAGCCATAGCTGTTCAAGCCACAGCTGCCCCCGAGCTCGGTCATCGGGCAGCCCCGAATCAACGAGCGCAGCTCGCTGATGTCGGGCAGGTGCCAGCCCTTGCCCAGGCTCTTGCAGTGGTTCAGGGCCGCCATCCACTCCATCCGCCCACCCGTGGGCTCGAGCTGCCACTCCAGCCCAGTGCTTGCATCCTTCCACGTGGCAATCGAAGGCTCCTCCTGCGGGGTGTGCTTGGTCCGCGGACCACTGCAGGAGAGGACGAACGAGGTGAGCAAGACGAGGCTGAACCCGTGGCGGAGAAAGCGAGCCATCGGCACCTTCACGCATTCGGAGAAACGCTCCCAGGTCAACGCTTGGGCAGGCGAATAGACCCGACATGCACCCCACCGCCGTAGCATGCAGCGGGGAAAGAAACAAGCCCTGGAATCGACGCCAGAGGCAAGCTGACGGTAGTCGAACCGCGGGAAGCGGTGAATCTCATCCCGCCGATGCCCCACCAGAGAAACGTCGTCAGCCTGGATGCGGCACGACAACGAAGCCGTGTCCGCAGAGTGTCCAAAGGGCACACCCAAAGAAGGATGTACCCTTTGTTTTCAGTCAATTGACTGTAGTCCTCATGGAGGCGGCGGGAGTCGAACCCGCGTCCGAAAACCTTCAGCGCGCGCATCTACGTGTGTAGTCCGTGTTCATAACCCGTGAGCACCCAACGGACAGGTCCTTTCCGGGTTGCGCAGGTTTGATCTCGTCGCCACGGCGCCCTGAACTCAGCTCCGTACCGACCAGCTCATTAATTGACGTCGACTCGAACCCATGAGCAAAACCCGAGCCGACGGGGCTTGCGCCCTTTTGTCCCTCGTCGCTACTTACGCAGCGAGAGCGACTTCGACGTCATTGTTGGCGTCTGTGTTTTTCCCGCATTTTTACGAGGTTACAGGAACCCCCGACACGCAGCACGAACCTCCGTATCCCCGTCGAAACCGTGTCGCCCCCTGAAATGAAAACCCCTCGCCAAAGCCAGAGGTCCGGCTAAGCTAGTACCTCATACACCTCGCGTCAAGCCATCGCGAACTGCTGCAGACAGAGCAATCAGCGCGCTCGCCGCAAAGAAACGTCGCCTCTCGTCCCCTTGTGACGTCAGCTCTGCTATCATCTCATCGACAGACGCGCGAACCGCGCCAGCAGCCGCGAGAGTACAGCATGTTCATCTCCAGCCTCGCCCAAAGACAAGCTCTCTTCGACCTCTCCCAACGCTGGCTCTACAACCAGCTGCTGCCCTCAGACCCCAAAACCCTCCAACAGCTCTTTGCCCAAGAGGCCACCCTCTCCAGGCAACCCTTCCATCAATTCCTCGACGCCGTGCTGCAGACCCTGCAACCCAATTGCACCGCCCAAGTCTGCACCCACAAAGAACAACTCCGCGCCATCCTGAGTCAACAGGCGCTTCGCAGCCCAGTCGACAGCTCCCGCGCACGCGGTGAAAGCTACCTCGACAACCCAGACGCCTACTTCCCGCGTACCCCCGTCGAGATGACCCTCTACTGCAACCCCAATCAAGAAGTGAGCGAAGCGAGGCACGAGTCAGCGTCTGTCGCGGGCGCATCCGATGCGCCTGCGCAGCGCTGCGAGGGGCTCGCGAGAGCGAACGAATACCAAGAAGTGAGCGAAGCGAGGCACGAGTCAGCGTCTGTCGCGGGCGCATCCGATGCGCCTGCGCAGCGCTGCGAGGGGCTCGCGAGAGCGAACGAATACAAAGTAGCAGATCGGAAGAGC
>JAVFAO010000175.1:0-13493 GCA_034002465.1 Myxococcota bacterium | reverse complement strand
AGTATCAGTCGCCCCTCGAATGGTATGGTCTGTTGGTGCACCAAGGCTGCGTGCGCAACGAGTACCATGAGTATCGTGTCGAGGAACGGCAGTTTGGCGAGCGAGGTTGCCTGTTCTTCTATTTGGACTGCCGTGGTCCCATTGCCTACGGACCCTGCAACAAGGTCTTGTGGAACCGTCGCAGCTCGAAGACCCGAGTCGGCGTCCCCTGCCTGGGGTGTACGCAGCCCGATTTTCCTCAGCCCCATCCGTTCTTCGAGACACCATCGATCGCCGATGTGCCGCTCGAGCTGCCATCGGGCGTGGATCGGGCGCACTACTTGGCCTACAAATCGATGGCCGCCGCCGCTGCGCCAGAGCGCTTGAAGAAGCGGCAAACCTTGGTCTGAGCAAGCCAGAGAGAAGCCCTCCGCTTCGTCCGAGGGCCGTTTTCGTCCCTTCCTCTTTGCGTAGAGCCTTGTGAGCGGCTGAGCTCGACTCGGCAAAGGATCACGACCCATGCGGCAAACGATTCAAGTACCGATGAACCGGGTCGAAGGCGACCTCGAGATCAAGGTCGAGCTCGAAGACAATGTGGTCACGCAGGCCTGGTGCGCAGGCACGATGTACCGCGGCTTCGAACGCATCATGCTGGGTCGAGGTGCCCTCGATGGCTTGGTGCTGACACCGCGCATCTGTGGGATTTGTTCGACTGCCCACCTCACCGCCGCAGCGCTGGCTTTGGACCACATCGCAGGCGCCCTCGTGCCTCCGGATGCGGTGCGGGTGCGTAACCTTGCACTGATGGCAGAGCTGCTGCAAAGCGATCTGCGGCACACTTTTTTGATGTTTGCGGTGGACCTCATCAACCCTCGCTTTCGCCAGCATCCAATGTGGGAGGAGGCGGTAGGGCGCTGGGCCCCGCTGCGTGGCACGACGGCGGTGGAGGTCCTCGAGCAGAGCAAGAAGCTCCTGGAGATCGTCGCGATCGTGGGCGGCCAGTGGCCGCACACCTCGTTCATCGTTCCCGGTGGCATCGCCTCGGTGCCGAGCAGCGCTGCGCTGCAGCAGTGCAAGCACCTGCTTCGCTGTTACCGGCAATGGTTCGAGCGCGTGGTGCTGGGCTGCTCGCTGGAGCGCTGGCAGAGCGTGCGCAGCCACGGAGAGTTGTCCGCCTGGCTCGAAGAGCGGTCGCAGCAACGCGACAGTGAGCTGGGCTTCTTGTGGCGCTATGCGCGCAAGCTCGAGCTGGAGAGCTGGGGTCGCGGCAGCGGCCGCTTCCTCAGTTTTGGAGCTCTGGACCTGCCCATCGACACCAAGCTCCGGGTCCCCATGGGCGCGCGACAGCTGATTCTCTCGGGCATGGCCGAGGGTAGCGCCGTGCAACCCTTCGAGGTCGCAAAGGTGACCGAGGACCTGCGCTACTCCTGGCTCGGTGAAAACGAGCGGCAACACCCTTCTGTCGGCGAAACTCGCCCCTACGCTAGCGGAGAAGAGGGAGAGAAGTATTCCTGGGCCAAAGCGCCGCGATATGCCGGCAAGGTGGTGGAGACGGGGCCCTTGGCAGAGGCCGTGGTGGCGCAGTCGCCCTTGATCGTCGACCTCTTGGATCGCGAAGGCCCCAGCGTCTTGTTGCGGGTGCTCTCCCGCTTGGTACGAACCGTGGACATGATCCCTGCCATGGAGATGTGGCTCTCAGAAGCGGGCAAGCACAAGGATGTCTACTATGTCAAGCCACCCGATTTCACCTCCGGTGTTGGTTTTGGCTTGACCCACGCCGCTCGAGGCGCCCTGGGACACTGGCTTCGCCTCGAGGATCGACGCATCGCGCACTATCAGATCATCACGCCCACGGCATGGAACGCTTCACCACGTGACAACGAGGGACAAGCCGGTGCCATGGAGCAGGCGCTGATTGGGACCAGAGTCGAGGATGCCAGTGATCCCGTTGAGCTTGGGGTCATCGCCCGCTCCTTCGATCCTTGTCTGGTATGCACGGTCCATACGCTCCGGCGCAATCAGGTGCTGGGGCGGGTGCGGATAGGCTGAGCGATGGAGCTGGACTGGCGGATCGTGTGCATCGGCTCGCGCTTCGAGGTAAGTGACTGCGCCGCATTCCTGGTCTACGAGGAACTGGGGCAGCAGGCGCTCCCGCCCGGCGTCGAGCTGCTCGATGGGGGTCTTGGTGGACTCGCCCTCCTCCCTCTCTTCGAAGGCTGCGCGAAGCTGGTCTTCGTGGATGCGACGCAGGGCTTCGGAGCACCCGCTTCCCAGCTCCTGCTGAGTGGGGCCGAGGTGGCTGCTCTCGCCACCCCTGAGGACGGGCATCAAGCCGGGCTGCCCTACTTGTTGCGCGTGGCCGAGTTGGTGGTGAAGCCACTGCCGCAGATTTGGGTCTTGGGGCTGGAGTATCCGTGGACCACGCAAAGCATCTCCCTCGCTGCAGATTTTCTTCGAACGCTCTGTTCACCGACGCGCACGCGCGTCGACAAAGCCTTGGAGTCGGCATGAAATCGCGATCGGTTCGTGAGAGCTTCGATGCGTTGTTGGCCGAAAACGAGCTGCTGCACAACGAGGTGAGGGTCGCGCGGCGCTCCTCGGAGATCACCGCCGAGTTGGTGGTCGAGCAGTTCAAGAAAATGGAGGAAATCCATCAGAAACTGCAGGAGAAGGTGCACACCGAGCAGAACCTGCAGCGCAATTTGGCGGAGAAGCTGCGCGAAGCGGAAATCCGCGAGATCGAACTGGAACAAGCGCGCCAGGCCGCTGACGCAGCCAACCGCACCAAGAGCACCTTCTTGGCGAACATGAGCCATGAACTGCGCACCCCGCTCAACGCCATCATCGGATACAGTGAGCTCCTCGAAGAGGAGGCCTGTGATCAGGGCCTCGAAGAGGTTTTGGTCCCGGATCTGCGCAAGATAAACGCGGCAGGCAAACACCTCTTGGCCCTGATCAACGACATCTTGGATCTGTCGAAGATCGAGGCAGGCAAGTTCGAGCTCAGCCCCGAGCGCATCGACGTACGCGCCGCCGTCCTCGACGTCGCGAGCACCATCCAGCCCTTGATCGAAAAGAACGCGAACACCCTCGAACTCGAGTTCTCCGATGATCTCGGGCACATGGAGGCAGACCTGATTCGCCTCCGCCAGTGCCTCTTCAACCTGCTCTCGAACGCCAGCAAGTTCACCCAAGAGGGAGTCATCAGCGTCAGGGTCTGGCGCGACGAAGAGGAGGCCGTCCAATGGCTGCACTTCAAGGTCAAAGACAGCGGAATCGGGATGACCCCCGAGCAGCTCGCGAAGCTCTTCCAACCCTTCACTCAAGCCGATGCTTCGTCCACGCGGAAGTACGGCGGCACAGGCCTGGGACTGACCATCACCAAGCGTTTCTGCGAGCTGATGGGCGGTAGCATCAGCGTCGAGAGCGTATACGGAGAAGGCTCATCTTTTCAGATCTCACTGCCATCCTCGGCACTCCCGCAGATGCGGACCGAGACACTGAAAACAAGTCCGGAGTCGTTCGAAAACCTCCCAGAAGGCTGTGTTCGAGTACTCGCCATTGACGATGACACCAGCTCTCTTGACTGGATCCGTCGCAGCTTGAAATCACCTCACTTCCAAGTGCTCACCGCGAGCGACGGCGAGGCCGGGCTCAAACTCGCCCAAGAGCTGACACCCGATGTCATCGTGCTCGACGTGGTCATGCCTGTCATGGATGGTTGGGCCGTCTTGGGAGCCCTCAAATCGAATGAAACGACGCGAGACATCCCGGTCATCCTCGCCACCATACATGATGATCGGGGAATGGGGCTGGCCTTGGGGGCCACCGACTATTTGACCAAACCTCTGGAGAAAGAGCGCCTACTGAGCGTCATCCAGCGGCACTGCTCGAACAAGTGCAGCCAAGTCGCCCTCATCGTCGAGGACGATCCTGCCACCAGAGAGACCATGCGGCGCACCCTCATACGCGAAGGATGGACGGTGCGCGAAGCCGAAAACGGGCGCGTCGGCTTGAGCCGCCTCGAACAGGGACTGCCCAGCATCATCTTCCTCGACCTGATGATGCCCGAGATGGATGGCTTCGCCTTCATCGAGGCCCTGCGCGCGCGTGAAGAATGGCGCGGGATCCCGGTCGTGGTGGTGACAGCGAAGGATCTGAGCGCCGCCGAACGCCACCAACTCCGCTCACAGGTCGACCAAATCATCCAGAAAGGCGACTACCAACGCTCGGATCTCTTGGCCGAAATCAGACGTCTCGTCACCAGAGCAACGCCCGAAGGCAACGACTGAGGAAGTCAACACGACCCCGCCCGACCTAGGGAAGTGCAGCGAGCGCCGAGCTCAGCGCAACAAAGCATCGAGCTTGCCCAGCAAGCGATTGAGATCGATGGGCTTGGTGTCGTAGTCATCGCAACCTGCCGCCAAGGCCTTCTCCCGGTCTCCCGACATGGCATGCGCCGTGAGCGCGATGATGGGAATCGCGGCAGTGCTCGGCTGTGCCTTGATTTGACGCGTCGCCTCCCAGCCGTCGAGCAATGGCAGGCTCATGTCCATCAAGATCACCTGCGGCATCACCGCACCGGCCTGGAGCACGGCCTGCTCCCCGTCCGTGGCCAAGACCACCTCGTGGCCCTTACGCTGCAAGCGGCGACTGAGCATGTCACGATTCATCTCGTCGTCTTCGACCAGCAGTATCTTCACAGCTTCAACTCCTCAGCGCCGAACAGACAAGCTGCGCTCGACTGCCCCCAACGAGAGCAACGCGCAGGTTCGCTTCCCATCCTCAAGCCTAGCGCAAGCCAAACCCCATGATTCGCCGCTGGCGAACCACGGCTGACCACATCTGTGCCACAGCACAACGAAAAGTTCCAGCATTCTGTGTATCCTATCGACGCGCGCTGATTGTCAGCGGCGCAACAGACCGCTATAGTCGAGAAGCTTTGGATAGCTCTGAAGCGATGTCTCTTTCGAGTGAGCAACACAAGCCCCATGACGAGTGGTCCAAGCAGGACAGAAGAAGCCGAACAATCGGCGCGAGAGCTTCGTCATGAGCTCCGCACGCCGCTGAACCAGATCATCGGCTACGCAGAAATGCTGCGTGAAGAGGCCGAGGACGCTCAGCTCGAGTCTTTCGTTTCGGATCTTCGCAAGATCGAGAGCGCCGCTTGGCGACTCCTACGCTTCATCGACAAACTGAGCCTGAGCCCCGCGCGCTCCGCACAGATGGAGCAACGCCTCGAAGCGCTCGACACCCAGGATCCGGAACGCCAACTCGAGCTCACGGCAAGCGGAGACGAGGCCCGAAGCGAGGACGAGGCCACCCGCCAAACGCTGCCTCGCCTCGAAGAAGAAGCCCCCTCCAGTGCCACCATCCTGCAGGAAGAGCTGCTCTCTCTTGACTTGGATTCTGGCCAGCTCTTCCAAGGTGTTCGAACACAAAGTCAAAGCCCCAGCAAAGCAGAACGTCGCTCAACGGTCCTGGTGGTTGACGATAACCCCATGAATCTCGACATGTTGGCTCGCCGACTCGAGCTGCGTGGACTGCAGGTGAGCTGCGCGAGCGGAGGACGTGAGGCGCTGGGGCTGCTCGAGAAACTGAGCTTCGAGCTCGTCCTGCTCGATGTCCTGATGCCCGACATCAACGGCCTCGAGGTCCTCACCATCGTGCGCAGAAGCAAAAGCCCAGCAGAGCTGCCCATCATCATGGCGACCGCCTGCAACGAGAGCGAGGATGTGGTACGGGCGCTGCGCCTAGGGGCCAACGACTACGTCACCAAGCCCCTCGATTTCGAAGTGGTCCTGGCGCGCGTCCACACCCAACTCTCCCTCAAGCGCAACCGCGACTCGGTGCTGCGACTGCACGAGCAGATGCTGCAACTGCAACAGCAGGTGTCGCAAATGGGTGACGAGCTGCAGCCCAATCTCTGGTCCTCGAAGATGAGTCAGGACATCTCCTTGGCGCTGGGCGCCAGAGATGTTGAGATCTGGGCGGGCGAACCCGAGCACCTGCAGCAACTTGCAGGCTCCCCCAGCGCCCCGCCCAGCGCCAAGGAGCTCGCTGACTTGGTTGCAGGTGCCCGCGACAAAGCAGGCCGCTTCCTCTTTCCGATCTCGAATGCAGAGGGTGAGCGCTTCGGCCGGATCGCCGTGCTGCGCGACGATGACGCCAAACGCTGGAGCACGGAAGAGCAACATCTGCTCAGCAGCGTCTCGCGCCAACTGGCCAGCAGCATCGAGATGCGCCGCCTGCGCCGGGAGCTGGGCCAAGTCGCCCAAGCCAGACTGCAGCAGGAAGAGTCCGACGACAACATCGAATTCGTCTCGATTTGTCCTGAATGTGAACGCTGCTTCCCCTCGACTCAGCTGCACTGCGACGAACACCAGTGCGAGCTCGAGGCGCTCCGAAAACTGCCGCTGCGGCTCGCTGCGCGCTATCGTCTTCAGCGCGTCCTGGGTGAAGGCGGAATGGGCATGGTCTTCGAGGCCCTCGACGAACGACTCGAAAGGGCGGTCGCCATCAAGCTCATCAAGAGCCAACACTTCCACGACGCTGCGATTCGGATTCGTTTTGCCAATGAAGCCAAAACCTTGGCGCGGATCGACCACCCCAACGTCATCGCCATTTACGATTCCGGGGAGCTGCCCGATGGCTCGCTCTTCATCGTGATGGAATTACTGCGAGGCGTCGCCTTGAGCACGCTCCTGCGCAAGCAAGGCAGCGGCTCACCCGCCCAAGTCGCCGCACTCGCCCGACAAGGCGCCTCCGGCTTGAGCGCAGCCCATCGGGCGGGCTTGGTGCATCGCGACATCAAGCCAGACAACATCTTTCTCCTGCCACAGGGCGACGCCCCCACGGGAACACAATTCGTCGTCAAGTTGCTGGACTTCGGAGTGGCCAAAGAGCTCTCGTCCGACTCGGCCCTGACCCACGCGGGTCATTTGGTCGGAACGCCGCTTTACATGTCCCCAGAACAGCTCGCCACCCAAGCCATCGATCAACGCTCCGATCTTTTCTCCTTTGCGTCGGTCATCTACGAAAGCCTCTGCGGCGTGCGCCCCATCCGCGCCAAAGACCTGTTCGCGATCATCATGGAAGTGATCGAGGAGCAAGCGCTCCCCCCAACGGCGCACCGTCCGCGCCTGGATCCACTGATCGACCAAGTCTTCGCGCTGGCCTTGGCCAAGTCCCCTGAGGAGAGGCCTGCCTGTGTCTCAGCCTGGGTCGACGCCTTCGCCGAGATCCTCGCAGAGCAGGTCTCCGAGGTCGCTGGATGGTCTTTCGAGGCCCGAGGCGAGCCCTCCCCCGACGATGAGAGCGATGATGAGAATGATGATGACGATGTCGGCGCGACCCGGGTGGTCTGACCGTGGTATCCCGTCGCCGGGCGCAACGCGATCATCCTCATTGCGGCACATTGACAGTGGGACCGCTTCTCGCTACGTTCCACGCCGTTCGCGCCAAGTCGGCGCGCGAGATTGTCGAGAGCATCGGCCTGCCACGTCCATTTGACGCGAGCGGTTGCAAGGAGAGGGAACTCGATGGGTTCATCCGCGAAGAGCAATGAGGGGCTTCATATTCTGTTTGCAAGCCCCGAAGTGGCGCCATTCTTTCACAGCCCCCTGGCTGAGCTGAGTCGTCAGCTTCCAGCCGAGCTGCGTCGTCAAGGGGCGAAGGTCTCGATCGTGACCCCATACGATCCTCGTATCAACCCCACGGACCATCGGCTGGCCGAACGTCTTACCGTCCTGGAGCTGGATTTCGATGGTCGGCACGTCGAGCTCAAGGTGCTCGAAGGGCGCACCTCCGAAGGTGTGCGCATCTTCTTTCTGCGCAACGATGAGCTGCTCTCCCCCACTGGTCACTATGACCCTGCCTTGCGCGCAGGCCTCTTTTCACAGGCCATCTGCGCCTTCGTCGACAAAATGGCCATCGCCGTCGACATCATTCACACCATCGGCTGGCAGACCGGTCTGGTGCCGGTCTACCTCGAAGAGCGCTACGCAGACTCGACCAAACTGGCCTCCGTGACCGTATTCAGCACGATTGCTGACATTGCAGACCAGGGGAACTTTCCACTCTCGCTGCTGCCTCGCCTCGGATTGCGAGAGTCCCTCAACCATCCAGACGATCTCGAGTTCTACGGGCAGCTCAGCTTCCTGAAAGCGTCGATACTGTATTCGGATTTACTCGGAACGCTCAGCCCTCACTATCAGGAGGCAATCCTCACGGCCGAAGCGGGTCAGCGCCTCGACGGCGTTCTGCGCAAACGTGCCGAGGATCTCCAGTCGGTGGTCCTGGGAATCAACGAACGCGAGAACGATCCGCAAACCGAGCCGGCCCTGGTCGCCAACTTCAGTGCCGACAAGCTCAACCCGAAGCAGCAGTGCAAGGCAGCAATTCAGAAAGAGCTCGGCCTGCCTTTGCGTCCGAAGAAGCCGCTGCTGCTCTTCTTGGGGCCGCTCAGCGAAGCGAGAGGTTTGGACCTCGTCTCCGACATTCTCGACGACCTGATGGATCGTGAGGTGCAGCTCGTCTTCCTCGGCACGGGAGAGCCCCATTACGAACGCGCCGTTCGCACCTGGAAAGACGAGTTCCCCAAGAACATCGCCATCCACGCCGAGGACGACGCCCTCACCCGACGCCGATTCCTGGCTGCTGCCGATATGCTGCTCCTGCCTGCCGCGCAGCTCCCCTTCGATCAGCATCACCTCATCGCGCGCCGCTTCGGTGCCATCCCCGTGGCCCGGCGGATTTCCTCCTACGCCGACAGCTTGCGCCCCATCCAAGGCAACGAGGGCAACGCCTTCCTCTTCGAGGGCTTCGACCCTGATGCGTTCTACGATGTCGCCATGGATGCCATCGACGCCTACGAGTCGGAAGAGCGTTGGCTGGCGCTGGTGCAAGCCAGTATGAAGGACGTCCCAACGAGCGCGAGCACCGCCGAGGGCCTCATCGCTGCCTATCAGCTCTTGCTCTAGATTGACTGCTGTCTTGGTCATGGCCGCTCTGGCCGTGGTCAGCGCCCGTTCGAGCAGCCATCTCAGCCCCCACATTGTCGAATCGGCAGGCTTGTGTTATCGCTGAGGTGACACGAGCCGCCGCGATGTTTTCCTTGCGGATGTTCGGCAATGGACTGATGAGGACGTGATGCTCGGACAAGCTAAGCACACTCTGTCTCAAGCTTCGAAACGCGCTCCGCGCAGCGGCTTAACCTGGGCCCACGCAAGAGTGCCGCAGCATGTGGCTGCACTCAGCGCAGTCCTCTGCGTTCTTGTGTCGACCGCTGCATCGCACGCTGAGGAGGTTCCTTGCGGGAATCTACCTGACACCAAAGCACAAGTGTATTTCGATCTCGTGCTCAAGGCTGCCGAGGACTACGGAAACGAGGACTACGCGAGCTCCATCGCCAACGGCGTCAAAGCTCGGTCCATTTGTGCCGATGACTGGCAGGTCGCGTACAATCTCGCTCGCGCCTACCACCAAGCCGAAGAATGTGGGATGGCGCTCTTCCTCTACGATGAGCTGCTTGAGCGAGAGCTCGACCGAAAGACCAAGAAGAAAATTCAAGGCTACCAGTCCGAGCTGCGCAAGGCCTGTGGGGAGAGCACCGCCATCGTCCGAATCAGCTGTGAAGATGACGGGGTGAGCCTGCAGCTCGGCGAAGTGCGGGGCGTGGGCTGCCCTTTCGCTGGGCGCCTCGAGCTCGGCGAGTATTCTCTCAAGGCCGAGCGCAGCGGCTACTTTAGCTATGAAAGCAGCTTCTTCCTCAACCCGGAGGAACAGGTCTCTTTGACCGTCCCCTTTCTGCGCTCCCTCGACAGCGTCGGAACGCTGAGCGTCCTCTGCGAAGAAGGCGTGAGCGCCTTCGAGCTGAGCGGCGCCACTGGCACGACGCCGTTGAACTGCCCGTGGCAGGGGGAGCTCGATGTTGGCGAGTATTCGATCGTTTATGAAGGTCTCGATGAACCCATCGTGCTCCAGGTGCGTGGCCAACAGCTCACCGAGACGACCCTGCTCGATGTGGGGTTTACCGGGCCAGCCTCTGTCACCAAGGACTCCGGCTTCGTCGTCGGACTCGCCATTAGCTCCGGCTTTGGATACGCCTCTGGTGAGCTCGAAGAAGCAGGCGAGCACACTGGAGAGGACACCGCGGGACCAACCTACGGGTCGTTTGCCGGTCTGCTCACGCTTGGCTACGCCATCGATCCCAGCATGGCGATCTTGGCCCGTTTGCGCGTGGACCGAGGCTTGGGCGTGCTTGGATACGCCCTTTTCCGCTATACCATGTGGCTCTCCGACAGCCTCGGTCTGCAGTTCTCAGGGGGCGCTGGCGGTGGCGAGATTGTGCACCCCGTCTTTCTCGACGTCGGCGGCACTGGCGTTTTTCGCTCCTCGCCTGTCTTCGTCGTCGCGGGCATCAAGCTCGCCGTCCCCATCGCCGATATCATGGCGCTCTCAGTGGGCTTGGACAACTACCTCGGCGTGTATTCAGAGTTCTCCGTGTTGGCTGATTTTTCGGTTGCCCTCGAATTCAAGTTTTAGTCAGGGAGGCCCACATGCGGTCAAGTGCACTGCTGAGCTCGCTCCTTCTCCTTGTTGGGTGGACCTCCACGCTGCAGGCTCAGGAGGTGGAGCTCAGCGACTCCCAGAAGCAGCTCAACGAGCAGGGCGTGCAAGCCATCCTCGATGGCGAGCCCGACAAGGCCATCCGGGTGTTCAAGACTGCGCTCACCCTTGGCGACGCCAACGTGCTCTATCTCAACTACGGTCGCGCACTTGCCGCTGCAGGCCGCTGCGAAGAGGCGATTGAGGCCTACAAGCAGGTTGAGCTTGCCCCAAAGGTCGCCCTCCCCTCCGCTGATGAAGTCGCCAAGGTGCTCGACGTCTATCGGCAAGAGCTATCCAAAAGCTGTCCAGGAAAGCTCAACTTGCGTTGCCAGCCCAGCCAGGTGAAAGTCAGCATCGACGGTGCCGAGCCCGTCCCATGCCCCAAGGACGGACTCAGCTTGCCGCCTGGTACTCATATCGTCGCGGGGATTTTGGGCACTGAGCAAATCGCCGAATCCGTTGAGCTCAAGGCGGGAGAGACGGTGGAGCTTGCCCTGGTCTTCGAAGGTGCAGAGGAAGCCAAAGGCAGCCTCCAGCTGCGTTGTGTGCCCGAAGGCGTGCTGCTCAGCATCGATGGCGCAGCCCCAGTCCCCTGCTCCCAGCAGCCCCTGTCTTTGGCCCCAGGCCAACACGAGCTCATCGCCTCGATGGGTGATTGGAGCGAGACGAAAAGCATCGAGGTGGTCGCAGAGAAGACCGTCGAGCTCAGCTTCTCTGCACCCGTGGCAACAGAGCTCCCGAAGCAGGTGACCGACGACGGTGCTTCCTGGATTGGGATTACTGGCTGGGCTCTGCTTGGAACCGGGGTCGCACTGCTCGGAACCAGCCTCGTCCTCGATCTGGCCGTCCTCGAGGGACAGCTCAGCGACCTCGAAAACCCCGCCAATTTCGCCAACAAAACCGCCTTCGACGACGCCAAGAGCGACGCCGAGAGCCTGCAGAGCACGAACACCATTCTGCTCATCGGTGGCGGCGTGGTGACCGCTGCTGGAGCCGCCTTCCTGGTCGCCAGTCTTCTCTCCGATGATGAAGAGCCCTCCAAGCTCTCGCTCCTGCCCGTCGTCTCTCCCAGCGGCCTCGGCCTGCGCATCGATTTCTAATCTTCTTGTCCATTGGGCGCTTGGCCTGTTCCCCCAAGTTGTTGCGCGCCATCCGTGGCGCGCACCCTTCGGGCTTGCTTCGCAGCGAGTCTCCGCCTCCTGGCTACGACTTCTCATGAGCCTTGCGCGGCTGAGGCGAGCAAAGCGCGCCTCATCGACTCATGAAAGCTCCGGCTCGAGAAGCTTCTATCAGAGCTCCACAAATCGCCCCATCAGCCGAAAATTGGGGCTCACACCTTCCGACCACGCAGCGAAGAAAGCGCGGCCGCTGATGTGCACCAGCGCGGCACCGTAAGGTCCCGCCGGCTCGGTCGTCGGCACGACGAACTCCGGCCGCACCTGAAAGGCCGTCCCGTCATATCCAAGCCCCTGAACAACAACGTCATTTCGAATACCACTGCGAACGCGGTAATAGAAGACGCCAAGAAGATCAGCACCACTCGCCAGCGCTGGCGAGTGGTCGATGCGGCCACTTCTCCCCAGCGTCTGCACCAGCTCAGCATTGGCGAGTGGCCGTACGAGCACCGATGAATCCCCCTCTAGCTCGGTTCCTACGCCAATCATCAACCCCTGCGCGCTATCGCTCAGTGCGATGCTGTTCCCGAAATGCTCCGGCATGGCCAGCTCTACCGGGATTGAGGAAGCGCTCGAGCCCGCAGGGAGCTGGGCAACGTAGAGCTGACTTGGGGACTCTCCCCGCTCGCGCGCGAAGCCCAGCGCCAACGAGGCGTCCTCACTGGCGGCCAGGCTGGGGCGCTGGTCGAAATCTCCTGCCTCTGCATCGGCCAGACTCAGCCCTCCCTGAGCCTCCCCGTTGGCGTCGAGACGTTGCACAAACGCTCTGAAGCTGCCTTCGAGCGCGACCGTGCCTGCCACCGCAAAGCTGCCATCAGGCAGGGCTGCGCACGTCGGCATCCAAGCGTTGGCGTCCAGAACGCTGCCTTCGAGCATCAGCGGCAGCCGGCGCGGCTCGCCAAGGGCCTTGGCGTCCCGGTCGAAGAGGCGATAGACGATATCAAGGTTGCGGGGCGCCGCCTTGTTGTCACGCATCCAGACCACGAGCGCCTGCTCTGGTCCGACGGCCACGCAGGGATCGGTCTCGTTGTCAGTGCTGACGGGGTGCACAGCGAGGGCCTCCTCGACAGGACTACCATCACAGGCCAAACGGCGAAGGTAGGTATCAAAGCCGCTGCTACCCTCTTGGTCGGGGAGGTTGTAGGCAAGCCAAATAAGGTCCCCATCGAAGGCAAGCGAGGCGTGGATCTGGATGTCCGGATCTGCCTCGGCGAGCTCGAAGTTGCGGTGCAGCGTCAGCCGCTCAGCACAAGCCAGGGGAGCGCTCTGCTCCTCTTCGAGCTCGAGCTCCTCGCCTTGTTCATCGAGGAGATCCACAGTGTCGACCTCTGGCGCGGAGCCGTCTTCGTCGAGCAGGAGCTCTTCGTCGAGGGCCTCGGATTGGGTCTTCGACTCACAAGAGAGCAAAGAGCAGGCGCAGAGCAATAGGATAGCAAACGATTGCGGGCAATGAGTCATGGCTCACCTCCTTGAATCGGAAGCATAGAGGGAGCAGGCTTGGATGTCGATGTGCGACCGATGCTGACGCTGATTGCGCGCGCTTGATGTGCTTGCAGACGATTGCGCGTTCAGAGAGAGAGGCGTACACACGGCCCAACAGCAGGGATGTCTGCTGTTTCAACACGCCAGGCGCCCGAAGGGGTGTCAGGTCCTTTTCGACCCTGGAAGACCAATGTGGGGCTCAGCCACAGCTCGCCAACGGTCTTCATCATTGGCGATGAAGACGTG
>JAVFAO010000174.1:0-13527 GCA_034002465.1 Myxococcota bacterium | reverse complement strand
TCCGATCTCTCGCCCTCTCTGGTCAGCTCTCGACCATCATCAGCCAGCTCTCGTGCGCCGAATCGTCCACGTTCTGCCGTACCGATGACGACTGTCTGAGCACCCAAGTTTGCGGTCCGAATCAGCTCTGCATCCAGAACCCGACCGAGGGCGAGGGCTGTATCGCCAACCTCTGGACGGGCTTTGGTCACTGGGAAGAGCTCGATTCCTTCGTCAACCGAGTGTCCTTGCAGCCCAACCCAAGCGTCACCTCTGCGGGGCTCGCCGGTATGGACTACTACGGCTGGGCCGAGGCACCCTTCCAGGCCCCCGCCTGCGTCGCCAATGGCGCCAACTGCGTCAATGATTCGAGCAAGAACTGCGCGCTCAGCGGCGTGGGCTGCGTCGGCTTCCGCGGCAACGCCATCCGCATCTACATCCAGGTCACCGACGCTGACGATCAGTGCCTCGGCGAGCGCTGCGCCACCTTCACGGCTTCCTACGCAGGCGCCCAGCTCATGGAGCAAGGTATCAAATTCATTGGACTCTATGGCTTTGGTCCGAACGCCGATGAAGAGGGCGTTGGGACCGCCGAGTCAACTGCCCAGGACATCGCGCTCGCTTCAGGGACCCTGGATCAGGGGGGCAATCCCCTCATCTACCCCGCTCTCGATGCAGACGTGGTCAACAAAACGGTGCTTGCCGTGCGCTCGCTCTCCCGCGGCGTGCCGCTGTCGGTCACCATCGAAGCCATCGATCTCGAGGACGATGCTGGTGACGCCCTGCAGTTCCTCGATTACCTCGAGGTCAACGTCTCTGGCAACGGGCGCTGCTCGGTGGTCGACCCAGTCGCCGACACCGATGGCGATAGCCGCTCGGATGCCTTCCCCCGTTTGCTACCAGGTACCCCTGTTTGTTGGGATGTTCACCCCGTGGCCTCCAACACCACTGTGCCTGCCATCGCGACGCCACAGCTCTTCAAGGCGCGCCTCAACGTCTTGGGTGATGGCTCTCCGCTCGATGGTCGCAACGTCTTCTTTTTGGTTCCCCCAGACATCTATGGTCAGATCAACTAGGTGCTGAGCTTCTTCTCTATATGGCTATGAATCAAAGGGATTCCTAGGTCCTTGTGGCCGAGCGGGATGCTGTTTGCTGAGAGTGTTCATGCACGTTGCCCTCTCTTCTCTGCTCGCCATTCTCAGCCTGACCCTCCTGGCCTGTGCACAGGCCAAGAGCACCCAAAGCGTCGATGGCGAGGTCGACGCCGAGCTGACGGCAGACGTGGAGGAGGAGCAACTCGAAGAGGACGAAGATCCAGAGACCGAGCTCGCTGAGCTGCTCGATCAGAGCATGGACCAGGTCGAGCTGCTTGACTGTGAGCCCTCGACGCAGCGCTGCGTCACCCCCAGCCTGCTCGAGAGCTGCGATGAAGATGGACACTGGCAGCCCAGTCCGTGCCTTGCACCGCGGCGCTGTGAGGCGGAGCAGTGCATTCTTCCAGAGCCGCTGTGTGAGCCCAAGACCCAACACTGCGACGCCTTCGATAGCCTAGCCCTGTGTTCTGACGATGGCTATTCGCTCATGACTCAGTCCTGCGCTCCAGGGCGCTGTGTGGACGACCAGTGTCGGCTTGGGCTGTCGACCGGTGAGACCTGCAATGATGACGAGGCCTGCGCAGGTGGTCTGTGTCACTGCGCGACCGGCTGTGCTGGGGCACTCCAGGCAGGCTATTGCAGCACCAAGCAGTGTTCTCTTCATGGCTGCGCGCCAGCAGAGGCCTGCATCCAGCTTTCGGATGGCGAAGAGCTTTGTGTGCGCGATTGCTCGAGCTGCTTGCGGCAAGGTTTCGGCTGTCGCGAGCTGAGACGCGCAGATGGCACGTGGAGCGAGGTCTGCTATGCCCTCGAAGGTCAGGCCGAGTTGGCTTCGGTGTGTTCAGTAGATAGCGACTGTGCTGGTGGTCTCTGTTTGCTGAACTCTGCTTCGGGACGCCCCATTGAAGGAGGTTATTGTTCTTCTCCGTGTTCCAGAAATGATGAGTGTCCCTCGGGGGCAGCCTGCGTGAAGGTCGATGGCTTGCTCTCGGGCCAGGGCTTCTGCGCATTGCGCTGTGTTGATGGCCATTGCCCTCCAGCGCGTGCCGAGGACTTCTACATCTACTGTTTCTCAGCGGCACCCGTCGAAGCGCTGCCAGCGGTGTCGATCTGTTTTCAAAACTAAGCCGTGCACTACTACTCGACTCTTCATCAGAGCCCTGTCCAGTCCTTCTCCGAAGCCATGCTGGCGGGTCAAGCGCCAGATGGTGGTCTCTATATGCCAGCGCGTTTCGAGCCTCTGGACCACGCTGCTCAGCACGAGAGCTACGCTGCACTGGCTGCCCGCGTCTTGACTCCATTCGTTCGAGACGCTTTCTCTGAACGCGAGCTCTTCGCCATTTGTGAGCAGGCCTACGACTTCGAGCCCTTCGAAGAGGTCTTGGATGAGCGCCTCGTGGTGCTGCGGCTCGATACCGGACCCACGGCTTCCTTCAAGGACTTTGGAGCGCGCTTCCTGGCTTTGGCCACGGCCGCGTTGCTTCGTCGTCGCGGGGGAAAGCTGCTTGTGCTCACGGCCACTTCGGGCGACACCGGCTCGGCGGTTGCCAGCGCATTTCATCGCCTCGAACAGGTTCGCGTGCTCGTGCTCTTTCCGGCCAAGGAGATCTCGGAGCGTCAGCGCAAGCAGATGACCTCTCTCGGCGACAACGTGCTTGCGGTCTCGGTGAACGGCACCTTCGATCAGTGTCAAGCGCTGGTGAAGCGCGCCTTTCGTGAGCCCCGTTTGGCGCAATACTGTTTGTCCTCGGCCAACTCCATCAACATCGGCAGGCTGCTGCCGCAGATGGTGTATTACGTGGCCTCTGCACAGCACGCCCTGACGCGAAGCGGCGCAGCCAAGTGTGATTTCGTGGTCCCCTGCGGCAATTTGGGCAACCTGGTGGCAGGGCTCTTCGCGGCCCAATCAGGCCTACCGGTGCGACGTTTCATCGCCGCGACCAACGCCAACGATGAGCTCGTCCCCTATTTGCGTGAGGGGCGCTACCAGCCCATCGCACCGTCTCGCGCCTGCCTCTCCAACGCCATGAACGTTGGGCATCCCTCGAATCTGGCGCGGCTCGTCGCCCTCTTCGGAGGTACGATGGATGCGGCGGGCCGTCTCCTCTCGCAAGCGGACCTTCAGGCGCTGCGGGCTTGCCTCTCGGTCAAGTCTGTCACGGATGAGCAAACCTTGGCGAGCATACGGGACGCGTGGCGAGAGAGGTCGCTGCTGTTGGAGCCACATGGTGCTGTGGCGTATGCTTGTCGAGAGCTGGATGCGTCGCCTCAGGTTCCGAGGATCGTGCTCGAGACCGCTCACCCCGCGAAGTTCCCAGAGGCGATCCGTATGGCGTTTGGGGATGAGACCGGTCCGCAGCTCGCCTTGCCACCATCGTTGAAGGGGATCGACGAGGCAGAGGAGCACTTCCTGAGCATCGAGGCTGATGACGAGGCCCTGTTGGCGCTCGCCCAAAGCCATGCGCGTGCTCAGTGAGCACCCCACCAAGACAGAGCACTCCAAAGCGAGCGAGGGGCAGTTCAGCTCTTGGCGTCATCGAGGGTCAGTGTTCTTCATCCAGCAAGAGCAGCTCACCGGCTTCGATGAGCGCGATGCTTGGGTAGCTTGCGGGCGCTGCCCAGCCGAAGAGCCCCCGCTCGCCGTGTCGAGCGATGAAAAGCCCTCCGTCAAGCGTGGCTGGGCTGGGTCTGGAGCCGCTTCGCCACATTTCTTGTTGATTTGGCGCTTGGCCTGTTCCCCCAAGTTCTTGTTGATTTGGCGCTTGGCCTGTTCCCCCAAGTTCTTGTTGATTTGGCGCCTGGCCTGTTCCCCCAAGTTCTTGTTGATTTGGCGCTTGGCCTGTTCCCCCAAGTTCTTGTTGATTTGGCGCTTGGCCTGTTCCCCCAAGTTCTTGTTGATTTGGCGCTTGGCCTGTTCCCCCAAGTTCTTGTTGATTTGGCGCTTGGCCTGTTCCCCGAACATGCCAGATGAGCGGGCCGATGGCACGCAACGGAGGGCGAGGGGCGAAGAGGTATTGGAGCTCGAGGCGGAGCTGTTCGGGGCTTGCCTCTTGCCACCGCGCGAAGCGCTGGTCTGCGTCGGAGAAGGCTGAGGTGGGGACGATGACGGTCTGGAGCAGAGGGCCGAAGCGCTCCTCGAGCTGTTGCACGGTCACGAAGAGGCGAACATTCTGTTCCCAGCTTGGATCCAGTGTCCAGGCCAAGACAAGAGGGGCATCCGAGCGGCCAAGGCGCGGCCAGTCTTCCCAGGAGAGCGAGTCGATGCCTCGGAAGGCGTAGGGGCTGGTCTCTGGGATGGGGCTTCGACTGTTGTCCAGAAGCATCGTCTGTCGTTCGCGAGTGAGACCCATGGCTTGCAAGGTCTGCAAGGTGCAGAGCTGATTGTTGGCAAAGTCGAGGATGGCATCGGGCTCGGAACTGCTGATGAGCTCTTCGTTCATCAGTAGGTACAACGCGTGTTCTTGCTTTCCGCGCTGCGTTTGTCTCCATTGTGTCGCCAGGTTCCAAGTCTGCTGCCAAATCTCCCGAGCTCTTGCTTGTGCGTGTCGCGACGCTAGGCGTGGCAGCTGGGTGTGCTCACTGAGCAGGGCATCGGCTTGGGCGTCGTCTTCGGTGGCAAGCAGGGCTTGCCCCCAGAGGATGGAGAGGTCTGCTTGGGGCCCGGTAATCGGTCGCAACTTGATGCTGTAGTCAGTTTGGCTGCGGAACCATCGGACGAGATATCCGCAATCGCGCCGACTCTTGGGGTTGGCCAGATCCGCGAAGATGATGAGCTCGTCTCGTTCTTGTCGATTGGGCACTGCCTTCGAAGGCGAAGGCCCGAAGCGACGCTCGGCGTTCGACTCGACGCTTTGCTGGAATCGGATAGGAATGGGTCCGCGCTCGAGACCGAGCTGTCGCGCCGCTTGCGTGCGGCGCTCGAGCGCGTCAGCGGGACTGACTCCTTGTGTGAGAAGAAGCTCTACGGCCGAGAGCTCTGCATCGATCTCGGCCATGAGCTCTTGTGGGGTTGCACATTGTCCTCGATGAGCGTTCAGGCCGTTGATGAGCAGGTCCCCTGCGCGCAAAGAGAGCAGCGTGAGGACGCGGTCATGGGCTTGAAGGGGAAGCCGGTTGGGATTGCTGCTCGTGATACCGAGAGATGCGCTGAGGCTGGTCAGGGCCTCTGCCTCGAAAGATGGGGCTTGGGTCAAGACCATTCGAGCGAACGGCAGAAGTGCAGACTGAGCGGCGGCTTGCAGGCTCGCTTGGACTAGGTCCTCGGTGCCCACTGTGGAATCGAAGACGAAACGGATTCTGATGTTATCGCCATAGCGCTGCAGCCATTCTTCGAAGGGCAGCAGCAGCGGGGCTGCATTGGCAGGCGTGTCCCAGCCGCAAACCACCAGGATATCGACGAGGGGGCCTTCAGAGCCGAAGCTTGGCAACGCTGACAGCGCAGCTTCGAGCTCATTCGTGGTGTGCTTGGGGACGGTGTGCGGCTGGAGTCGCGTGAAGGGATTCGACGGCTGTGCTGGAGGCGGTGAAGGCTGCGGTTCGGGCCAGCTCCAGGAGTAGATGGCGTAGAGGCTGAAAAGTAAGAGCAGCGCTGCGAACCAGGGGCTGTGGCGCTGCGCGCTGGTGGCTCGCTTGGCCTGTTCCCCCAAGTTGTTGGGGGCGACGATGCCCGTCTCCACCAGGGCAGAGCGCATGGCGTCGGCCGAAGCAAAGCGCAGTTTGGGGTCAAGCGCCAAGGCGCGCTTGATGACACAGCGCGCACGCAGTGAGAGTGTTGGGAGCTCCGTGAGCAGCGCAGCCTCGTTGAGCATGCTGCCGTCTTCGGCATGTGGGCGCAAGACCCGGCGCAGGCCCTCTCGACCCAGCAGAAGGCGCAAGAAGAGCACGCCGCAAGCGTAGATATCAGTGCGATGGTCGCTGGGCAGTTCGGTGTCGAGCTGTTCTGGAGCGAGAAAGATGGGGCTGCCTGCTGCCAGCTTGAAGCGAGCAAAAGGGTCGAGCAGTAGCTCTTGGTGTTGCTTGGTCTGTCGCTCGTGCTGGGCGAGCAGGTCTGGGTGGGAGCGCTTCTCCGGGGGCGGGCTCTTTCGGTGCAGAAGAGAGGCTCTGCTCTTTCTGTGGAGGGTCTGCGATGCTGCAGGGAGGACCACAATCCAGGCCGGGTCCAATCCAACAGGGGAAAAGCCCTTGCGGTGCACGAAGGCGAGCGCAGAGAGCAACTGTTCGAGCCAGAGCGTGGCTTGCGATTCCGACACGCGATCATGTTCTTCGAGCCACCGCGAAAGACGCTCATCTTCGCCTGTTTCCTGCACGACGAAGAGACGATCATGGCTGCTCAGGATGTCCCTGAGCGGGAGAAGGTGTGGGTGCACCCAGCGCTCGGGATGTCCTGGATTCCAACGGGCAGCGAAGAGAGCAACGCTGGGCATGGGTACAAAACAACCCAGCAGTGGGGTGTTTGCCTCACTCGTCGAGAGTCGCCACAAAGAGCACTCGTCCCACTGCCCGAGCTCCTCTTCGAGCACATAGTCCGAGATGCGCTCTCCAACATGGGGAGAGGGTTTGGGCTGAGTTTGCATGCGCCGACCGTGGGCCGCGAACCATCCGCGGCTGTGCCAAGCATAACACGAGCGAGCGGCGAAGGGATGTGCTTGCGCGTTTGTCGGCTCGCTTCGTGAGCCGTAAAGCGTTGACGATTCGATAGGAAAGTCCCTACACTCCCGAAAGGTGTACGGGAGGACGCCGCAACAGTGAATCCTGTCGATCATCAGCCGGAGCTGCCCAAGCCAGGTGAATGTCTGGGCGAATTCGAGTTGCTCAGCACCCTCGGCAGGGGGGGCTTCGCCATGGTCTACCTGGCGCGGCAGGAGCGCCTCGATCGTGAAGTTGCGGTCAAGGTCCTCATGCCCAACGCGGTGCTGAAGCTGCCCGATTTGGCTCAACGCTTCCTGCGCGAAATCGACGTGGTCAAACGCCTCGAACACCCCAACGTCATTCGTTTGTATGATTTTGGGCAGGCGGAAAACGGCTTGCTCTGGATGGCGATGGAGTTGGTGCGGGGTCAGGAGCTTGGGGAGTTGCTCAGCGCAGATGGGCGACTTGCACCGCAGCGCGCCGCGCACATTACCCGCCAGGTCTTGTCGGCGCTCAGTGAGGCTCATGAGCTGCGTCTGATTCACCGTGATCTCAAGCCTGGCAACATCATGCTCACGCGCCGCGGTGCTGAGCGAGATCTGGTGAAGCTGCTCGACTTCGGAGTTGGCAAGGCCCTCGGTGAGAATGATTGCGCTGTTGAGCACAACCTGACCACCGACACCGGAGGAACCTTCGGAACGCCGCGCTACATGGCGCCGGAGCAGCTCAAAAACTCTGAGACTGGCGCGCACACTGATGTCTACGCCTCAGCCTTGATTCTCTATGAAATGCTGATTGGGCAAGCTGCAGTGCAGGGCAGCACGACCTATGAGGTTCTCGTCAAGCAGATCGCAGAGCCGATTCGTGTTCCCCCCAAATGGAAAGGCACCCCGCTGCTCAAAGTCCTTGCAAAAGCCAGCGAGAAGGAATGGCGGCAGCGCTATCCGCATGCGCTCGCGTTTCACGATGACTTCGTTCAGATCGACTTCAGCGACGCGCGCTATGTCCTCAGCGACATGGAGGCGGCAGCCGTCGACCTCTTTGTCCCACTTCCAGAAGCCGTGAGCTCATCTCGGATTGCTGGAGCCAGCAAAGCTGGGGGGAGCTTGGGGGCGACCGGATCGTTGCCGAAACTGAGCGCATTTGGCCAGGGCCTCACCACACCAACACCCCATCGTCTCGCGTCTCCGCCAGCCAAGCCCGCGCCCTCAGCCAACAAGCCCGCGCCTCCAGCCAAGCCTGCAGCCAACAAGTTCGAGCCTCCAGGCAAGCCCGCGCCCTCAGCCAACAACTTAGGGGAACAGGCCGAGCGCCCAATCGACAAGAAGTTGGGGGAACAGGCCGAGCGCTCAATCGACAAGAAGTTGGAGGAACAGGCCGAGCGCCCAATCGACAAGAAGTCTGCACTTGCTGAGCCTTCGTTGGCCGAGTCTGAGACCTCTTTTTCTCAATCCGTGCCTACAGTGCCTTCTGCCGGGGTCGGTGAGCAGATCGCGGAGTGGGAGGATGCAGATTTAGAGCTTCACTCTTCGACGGGCTCGCGCCACATCTCGAGGCGCTTCTACCTTTGGCTTGGTGTCGTGGCGTTGGTCTTGGTGTTGGGTGCTGTGTTCGTCCTGATGAAGGTGGGAGCTTCCTCCGAGCAGGCAGAGCCACGTCACGATTCGGAAAGCGCGGCTTCACAGCTGGAACAGCCGCCTTTGCCAGTGAAGGTGGAGCCAGATGCGCAGGAACCCGAGCTCGAGTTGCCCGCTCAGCCCGCTTTCAGCCGTGAACAGGTTGGTGAGTGGGGCGAGCGCATGTTCTTGGGAGTGTGTCTGAGCGCCGCAGGTGCCCAAGGGAAGCTCAAACGCAAGAAGCACGTTTCTCGCCCCAAGGACCCCTTTGCCATTCCGCATCATTAGGGCCAGCTCCCGGGCGCGGCGCTCGACAGCAGCAATTCCTCAGAGAACTTGGGGGAACTGGCCACCGAGCTCAAGAGGAACTGGCCAAGTGCCCAATCGACAAGAACTTGGGGAACTGGCCAAGTGCCCAATCGACAAGAAGTTGTGGGGAACTGGCCAAGTGCCCAATCGACAAGAAGTTGTGGGGAACTGACCAAGTGCCCAATCGACAAGAAGTGAATGCTGCTGGCGCAACACAATGGGGACCCTGATGTCGAAGCGTGTGCACATCCGCACCTTGGGGTGTCGTCTCAATGAGGCAGAGTCGACGCGGTGGGCCCGAGCGTTGCAGTCGGAGGGCTGGGAGCTGTGTGCGAGTCCTGAGCAAGCCGAGGTGGTGGTGCTCCACTCGTGTGCGGTGACCGAGGTGGCCTATGGCAAGACGAAGGCGTTGTTGCGCCGCTTGCAGCGGCGGGCGCCAGAGGCACAGCATGTACTCTGCGGTTGTGCCGTGGACTTTGAGGCGATGCTTGGGGAGGCGTCTGGGGCTGATGCGTTGCGCTCGGCAATTGGGACGGTGTTGGCACTTCCGAATGCGCGCAAAGGAGAGCTCGTCGAGTATCTGCGCGCTTGGGGGGCTGCTGATGGGGCGGTGCAAGCAAACGCGGCTGGTGGCTTCGTGCTGGGTCGAACGCGTGCCTTCGTGAAGGTTCAGGATGGCTGTCGTGGAGGCTGCCACTACTGCATCGTTCCCAAGCTGCGCGGTCCTGAGCGAAGCATTCCTGCGCGCCAGGTGCTGGAACAGATTCAGGCTTTGGAGCGAGATGGGCTCAAGGAGGTGGTGCTGACAGGGGTGCAGCTTGGGGCGTATCGCGATGGGAAAACGGACCTGGCTGAGTTGCTTGGGATGATTCTGGCTGAGACAGGTATTGCCCGATTGCGTTTGAGTTCGGTGGAGTCTTGGGCGATCGAGCTCAGCGGCAGCGCGCGTTTCTTTGCGCGCTGGAAGGATGCGCGCTTGTGTCCTCATCTTCATCTTCCTGTACAGAGCGCCTCGGCACAGCTGCGTGAGGCGATGGGGCGGCGGGATAGCTTGAGCGCGTATCGCGCGGTTCTGGACATGGCGCGGGCGCAGATTGCGGGCTTGAGTGTGAGCACCGACGTGCTCGTTGGCTACCCTGCTGAGAGTGCCGCGCATTGGGAGGAGAACCTACGCAATTTGGAGCAGATGGCCTTCTCGGACCTGCACCTCTTTTCGTATTCGCCACGTCAGGGCACGGTGGCGGCGCGTTTGCCTGAGCAGGTCGCCGAGGAGACCAAGCGAGCACGTTGTGCAGAGGCTGCGGCGCTGGGGAGAGAGCTGAAGCGGCGCTGGCTGGGTTCGCAGCTCGGCACGGTGCACGAGGTCTTGTGGGAGAGCCGACGTGCGTCGAAAGTGCCACGCTGGGGTGGCTACACGGGGAACTTCATTCGTGTCGAGGGTGGCATCTCGGCAGAACTTGGGAAAACAGGCCAAGTGCCCAATGTCCAAGAACTTGGGAAAACAGGCCAAGTGCCCAATGTCCAAGAACTTCGCAACACGCTGCAGCGGGTGCGGCTTCGCTGCTTGCGTGCAGATGATGTGATGGAGGTGGAGGCGCTGGACTGAGTCGAGCGGCTCTGCGCTGGTGTGGTGGCCGGTATGTCCTCGCGAGAGGATTGGGGCACCCTCGCTTTCGAGCGAGGGCATCGAGCAGGGGAAAACCGGCAGCAGCCAGGCGACGTACCCGTCGTACCACGCACCGTTGCTTCCTCCCGGACCTGGCGGGGTTTGTGGTCGTACGTCACATCGCCTGGCTGCTGCCGTCGAGCCTGAGCTCGAAGCGGAGAGGGTGGGATTCGAACCCACGGTGCCCTTTTGGGACACACACGATTTCCAGTCGTGCACCTTCGGCCACTCGGTCACCTCTCCAGACGCGAGACTCGAGACGGGAGCACGACCAGACGGAGGGAGAGGGATTCGAACCCCCGGTACGGTAAACCGCACACATGATTTCGAGTCACGCGCCTTCAACCACTCGGCCATCCCTCCACAAAGGGCGGTGCTCAGAGCTTTCTCGAGTCAACTCGCAGCTTTTCAAAGAACCGCCCGAGAAGGGCTTGCGCGTCCTCGGCGAGCACGCCTTCACGGACTTCGATGCGGTGGTTGAGGCGCGGGTCTTCGCAGAGAGCGAAGAGGCTGCGCACGGCCCCCGCACGGGGATCACGACAGGCGAACACGAGCCGTTCGACGCGGGCTTGCAACGCGGCACCTGCACACATCACGCAGGGTTCGAGCGTGACGTAGAGTGTGCTGCGTGGCAAACGCCAATCGCCGACGTGCCGACAGGCCATTTCGAGCGCATTGAGCTCGGCATGTCCCAACAGATGAGTCTGTGCTTGCCGGGTATTTTGACCCCAGCCCGCAATTTGACCCGACACGACGACGACCGCACCAACCGGAACGTCTCCTGCGAGCTCGGCCAGACGGGCATAGTGCAGCGCAAGCTGCATGAATTCTGCATCTCGCGCTGCCACCGAAACCCTTGGCTGTCGGTCGAGGAGACACGCACCGGACAGGAGTCGAACCTGTAACCTACGGCTCCGTAGGCCGTTGCTCTATCCAATTGAGCTACCGGTGCAAAAAAGAAGTACGAGCGGAGAGGGAGGGATTCGAACCCTCGATACGCGTATTTACGTATACTCGCTTAGCAGGCGAGCGCCTTCAGCCACTCGGCCACCTCTCCACGCTCACGCCAAGCATCAACGCATCACCGATGCCAAGCGTCACAGACCCTCATCTTGTCAAGGAGCCACGGGTCGTGCCGTCGAACGGCTCAACCGCATGTCGGCGCCGTATAACATGCGCTCTGGAGGCGTGCAAGCAAAAATCTTCTCGATTCGAAGAATTGACCTGTACGTGCAGCCATGCGGGAAGCAGCGCCATCTCAGGAGCGCAGGGCGCTACTTGGTCTTGAGCAGCTCGTCGAGCTCTTTGGCTGCCTCGGGGTGCTTTTCAGAGAACTCGAGCATCGCAGCAAGAAACGCCTCCAATGACTTCTCGAGCTTGCGTTGCAGGCCTTCTTTGTATTTTTCGGCCTCAGCGCCGCTGAGCGAATTGAGGTGGGCTTCGAAGCCTTCGGCTGCCGCTTTCATCTCTTTGGAATGCTCTTGGATGTAGGCGGCGATGAGCTTCTTGGCTTCCTCGGGTTTCTCCATGTTTTGCTGCACGAGCAGGGTCATCGCATCGATGTGCAGAATGATGGCGTCGCTAGGGTCGGCTTTGCTTGGAGCGCTCTGTTCCGGCGCTGGCGCTTCGTCCTGAGCCCAGAGGGGAGCTGCAGAGAGCGTCAGCGAAGCAATGATCGCAGCTCGTGCAAACAAGTGCCAGTGGCCTTTCCTCATCATCTTTCCTCCCGGAGCGCAGGGCATCGCCGCCCGTGCGCAGTCATGGTTTCTGCTGTTGCTTGAGCAAGCTCTCGACGAGCGCCTGGAGATATTCGAAGCTGACGATACCCGTGCGGATGTGTGCGTTCACCGTCCATGTCGGAACGCCTCTGAACTCGAGCGACTTTGCCCTCTCGATTTGCTCACTCAAGCGAGCCTCGGTCTCCGAGGAATTCAGGCAAAGCAAGAACTCCTCGGGCTGCATGCCGAGCGCATTCGCCCAAGCGAGCACATCGCTCTCCTCCAGCTCAGCCCGTTCTCCCTTGTCGCGCTGCTCAGCGAAATGCTGGAAGGCACGGTCGTGGAATTCCCAAAATTTCCCTTTCTCTTGTGCGCAAATCGAAGCCAGCGCGGCGAGACATGCGCTGGGATGCATGGAGAAGCCCGGATTACACGGGCCCAGTGGGTAATGTACGAAATAGAGCGCAATATCATCGGGGTAGGCCTCGTAGAGGCGGTGCAGCGAGCGCGCAAACTCACCACAGAAGGGGCACTCGAAGTCCGAAAACTCGACGAAGACCACCTTGCTCTCCGCGTTGCCTTTCATCGGCAAGCCTTCCAGCGAGATGCGCTTGTCGCCTTCGCCTGTCAATGCCGCCGCTGCCGCTTGACCTTCTTTGCGCGCTTGCGCTGCCGAGGCAGCGCGTGTGCGCTCGATGGCCCAAGTCTGAGAGTAGTGAAGAACCCCCACCGAGACGAAGAAGACGAGGAAGAACGCTGCAGTGGCTGGTTGCGTCAGAATCCGACGTAGCCCTCCGGCCAGATCACCAAGAAAATCGAGCAGACTTGGCTTCATGGCGCAGGCAAGCCCAAAGCCGAGCGCGTTGACGACATACAAGGCGAGGCAGAAAGGACAGGGCGACGGTAAGAGGACGAAGGCGACATAGCCCAAATAGACCGAGAAGGCGACTGAGCCCAGATAGCTCAGAAACAGGAAGCGAGAAGACGCCAGTAACGCATCACGACGTCTTTCACGCGGACCAAAAAACACACCGAGGATCAGCGCTAGAATCGCAAAGTAGAAAGCGCCGCCATACACGGTCAAGGAGATTCCAAAGAGATGTGCATACTCGCTTCGCAAAGCGGGTGTGCAGCTCATCTTCTCTCCTGGTGCGCAGATCATCTCTGCACGCAGGCCGGCTGCAATGCTGACGCTATCGTGATACAGAAGCGCAGAGAATACGAGTCCCGCGAGTGCGACGAGCCCGCTCGCCATGAGAAGAAGCTCGCGTGTCTCGAATCGGCGGGCACCGCTGGGCTCAGCCTTGTTGGGGCTCATGGGCCATTTCTCCTCGTCCTCGCCACCGCGTCCAGCAGACGCAACAAATCGTAGCCAGCAGGCAGAGACTTGCTGCAAAGCAATCCCGAAGGGTGCGTGCCAGGCCTGACACGCACGAACTTAGCTCAAATAACTGCCAGCGCCGCCGTTTGTCCAGTCAGCAGCCGCCAGCGCTGACCCTCGATGCCGCGCTCAAATG
>JAVFAO010000173.1:0-13590 GCA_034002465.1 Myxococcota bacterium | reverse complement strand
ACCTGCGCCACGACCCCGACATCATCATGGTCGGCGAGATCCGCGACGTCGAAACCGCCGAGATCGCCATTCAAGCCGCGCTCACGGGTCACTTGGTGTTCTCCACGCTGCACACCAACGACGCGGCCGGCGCATTCAGCCGCTTGCTCGACATGGGCGTCGAGCCCTTCCTGGTCAGCTCGAGCTTGAGCTTGTCTGTCGCACAGCGCCTCGTGCGTCGCCTCTGCCCACTGTGCAAACAGCCCTATGAACCCTCCCCCGAGGAGCTGCACCAGATTGGCATCCCCCCAGAGCGCCTCGCCCAAGCTGGAGGCAGCCTCAACCGCCCCGTCGGCTGCAAAGAATGCACTCAGACAGGCTACTCCGGTCGTACCGCCATCTATGAGATGCTCGCCGTCGACGACGACATCCGCAACTTGGTCATGCAGCGCGCCGATGCGTCCACCATCCGCCGCGCTGCCGAGGCCAAGGGCATGCACTCCATGCGCGAGGACGGTATCTTCAAAATTCTCAAAGGGATGACCAGCGTGCAAGAGGTCTTGCGCGTCACCCACGACTCCGTCGTCTAACGGCCTTCATGCCAGAGTGATCCATGCCCCTCTATGAGTACAAAGGCTTAGGCGCCAACGGAAAAGCGGTCAAGGGACTCAAAGACGCCCCCAACAAGGTCGCCTTGCGCGATGCCCTGCAGCGCACGGGAGTCTACCTCACCGAAGCCATCGAGAAGGGCCAGAAGCAGGTCAAGGGCAAGGGGCTGAGCCGCGAAGTCGAAATCAACTTCGCCATCGTCAGCAAACGCGACGTGTCCCTGCTCACGCGACAGTTTGCCACCCTGCAACGCGCGGGCATCCCCCTCGTCGAGAGTCTCACCGCGCTCACCGATCAGGCCGACAAACCCACGCTCAAGACGGTGCTCGCCGACGTCAAACGCAAGGTCAACGAGGGCTCGAGCCTGGCTGCCGCCATGGGCGAGCACCCCAAGATCTTCGACGGCATGTACGTCAACATGGTGCGAGCCGGCGAGTCGAGCGGCAACCTCGACATCGTGCTCGAGCGCCTCTCTGACTTCCTGGATAGCCAGGTGAGGCTGCGCTCCAAGGTCGTTGGGGCCATGTTTTATCCGGTGATCATGGCCTTGGTGGGGATCGTCTTGATGGCCATCCTGTTCACCTTCGTCATCCCCCGCGTGACCGCGATCTTCGAGCAGCAGCGCAAGCCCTTGCCGATGATCACCAAGATGCTGCTTGGCTTTGCGGACGTCATGAGCAGCTACTGGTGGCTCTTCCTGCTGCTCATCGTGGCGGCCGTATGGGGTTTCACTCGCTGGCGCAAGTCGAAGAAAGGAAAGGCTATCTGGGATCGTTTGACCCTCAAGTCACCCGTATTTGGCTCGATGATCCGAATGATCGCCATCGCGCGCTTCTCCCGGACCCTGGCCACCCTGCTCTCGAGCGGTGTGCCGCTGCTCAAGGCCATGGACATCGTCAAGACCATCCTCGGCAACCAGACCCTCATCGAGGTGGTCGAAACCGCACGCGACAACATTCGCGAAGGTGAGAGCATCGCCGGTCCGCTGCGCCGCTCGGGTCAGTTTCCGCCCATCGTCACCCACATGATCGCCGTCGGCGAGCGGGCAGGAAAGCTGGAGGAGATGCTCAACAGCGTGGCCAAAAGTTACGAGGAACAGGTCGAAGCAAAGGTGGCGGCGCTGACCACGCTGCTCGAACCCATGATGATCCTGCTCATGGGTGGCGCGGTCGCCTTCGTCGTCTTCTCGATTCTGCTGCCCATCCTTCAACTCAACGACGGATTCGGTTAGCCCCCTGCGACCCTCGCCGTCACCCCGTGCCCCTTGAGGAGACTAGAGATGCAAGAGAACTCAACGAAATTGAAGACCTTTTCGCAGCGATGGAAAGCGCTTTGGCGAGCGCCACTGGCAGCAAGCCGAAAGGGTATGACCCTGATCGAGATCATGATCGTGGTCACCATCATGGCAGCGATCATGGGTGTGGTGGGCTGGTTCGTCATTGGTCAATCGACCAAGGCCGACATCGAGCTGACCAAGACTCAGGTGCGCAAGGTCAAGACCGCCGTCGAAGCCTACCGGCTCTACTACAAAAAGTACCCCGACAAGCTCGAGGACCTGATCAGTACCCCCGATGGGAACAAACTGATGGACGAGATCCCGAAGGATCCTTGGGGGAATGATTACATCTACGAGAAGTCTTCCAAATCCGCGAAGGTTTTCTCGGCTGGGCCCGACGGCTCGCCGAACAACGACGACGACATCGTTGAGACCATCAGCGAATAGCCCCTCCACCACGCCAAAGAGGGGCAGGCATCGAAGCGCGAGCTCGCGCCTCGTCGCTGCTCCGGCACAGCAGGCAATCAAGACGGAATCGAACATGTTGCGGCGAAGACCAGCACAGACCAGCGCAGGGCATCCCCCACGGGCTGCCTCCTGCTCTGCGCCCCACGCACGCTGCCGCGGGCTGGGCGCTGTGCATCGCCGTGGTATGACCTTGATGGAGCTGATGGTGGTGATTGGGCTGATCGCGGGTCTGATGGCCATCACTGCTTTTGGGATGGGCTTTCTCACACGCGCCGATGTGCAGGGCGATGCGTTGCGCGTCAGCGGCATCATTCGCTTCGTCTACAACGCTTCGGCCACTCAGAACCGCACCTTGCAGCTGATGATTGACCTCGACAACGGCACCCTCTCCGTCGATGAGCTCGACGTCTCCGGCGGCTTGACCCTCGAAGAGCTCGCTGGCAAGACCCTGAAGAGCAGCGAGATGGAGGAGTCTACCTTCGGCAAGCGCGCGAACAGGCTCGATGAGGAAGACGAGAATTTCACCCGCATCCAGCGCACCACCATGGCGGGTCCACTGCTCGGTGACGAAGACCGTGAGCTGAGCCCAGCAGTCTATTTTTTGGGCGTCATGACCAGCCACCATGAATCACTGCAGACCGAAGGCGTGGCCACGATCAACTTCTTCCCCAGCGGTTTCGTTGAGCGCAGCATCATCTACATCGGCGACGAGCAAGCCAAAGAGAGCGACGATGAAGGCGTCGTGTATTCTCTTCTCGTTCATCCGCTTACGGGTCAAACCAGCATCAAGATGGGCCGCGTCAAGATTGAGGAGAGCTTTTTCGAGGAGGAGGCCGACTGATGCGTTCTCTCCTTTCCTCCCGTCACTGCATTCGTTCGCGCTCGGGCTTCACCCTGCTCGAGCTGATGATGGCCATCTTCATCTTGGCGGTCGCCGCCACCATCTTGCTGGGCACGCAGTCGACCAGCCTTCGTTTAATGGGTTATTCCAACAATTTGGCGGTTGCAGGGATGCTGGCCCGCGGCAAGATGCAGGACATCGAATATGAAGTGCTGAGCGAGGGCTTCACCCAGAATTTCGAGCAGACCATGTCGGGGGACTTCTCCGATGAGGGCTACGACGAGATCACCTGGAACGCCGTCATCGAGGCCATCGAGATCGGCGACGACGCTTCCAACGACTTCGTCGCCGCCATCAATGAGCAGCTCTACGGCGCCGGTGAGGAGACCGGCTCCTTGAGCGGCAACCTGGCTTTTAGCCAGTTCTTGCCGCTGATGGTCAGCTACCTCCCCAACATGATCAATCAGCTCGGCCAACGCATTCGAAGACTGACTCTCACCATCGAGTGGGAGTACCTCGGCAAGGAACAGTCGCTCACCCTCTCCCAGTACATCGTGCAGCTCGAGCTGCCCGAGGAAGTCCAACAGGAACCGCTCACACCATGATTCGCCCCCCGTCACCGCAACATGCCACAGTCAGGTCGCGAGCAGGCTTCACCCTGCTCGAGATCATGATGTCCATCGCCATCTTGGCGGGCATCATGGTGGTGGCGTGGGGGACCTATGGCTCGGCCATTAGGCAGCAAGAGCGGATGCAGCAGATCAACAACCGGCTGCATGGGGTCGAGCAAGCGATGCACCGTGTGGTGAGAGAGATTTCGATGGCCTTCGTCACCCCTCACGGCGCCGAAGAGAGCCAGGTCGAGATCCGCTATCGCACGGCTTTCATTGGGAAGCAAGATCGTATCGACTTCGCCAGCCTGGCCTATGTCCGCATGTTTCGCGACGACAAGGTGGGAGACCAGTGCGAGCTCGCCTACTACCTGCGCCGCGTCCGTGACGAGGACGGAAACTGGGTCCAAGCGCTGGTACGGCGCGAACAGGCCCCGATTGACGAGGACCCCGAAAAAGGCGGCACCGTGATGACCTTGCTCGAGGATGTGAGCACCTTCGAGCTTCAGTATTGGGACCCCCAAAAAGCCGAGATCGCCGTAGGCAATGACGGCTGGATTGACGACTGGGACACGCAGAACAGCGAGCCAGGACTTCGTTTGCCCAGCCGCGTGCGCATCACCATCGGTATCCCCGACCCAGTCGGTCGCGATGAGCTGCTCTTCACCAGCGAGGCGGAGATTCGCCTCGTCGATCCGCTGGACTTCTAGACCATGGGCCTTCACCAGCAACAGCCAACGGCCAACGGCCAGGCGCAAGCCAACACGCTCGAGCGCGTGTTGCTTGGCCTGGGCTTGCTCGGCTTGCGCTGGGTACGTTGGGTTGGCCGTCCTGTCATTTACAGAAACGGGGGCCGACGTGGCGTCGCCATGCTGATGGTCATCAGCTATGTCGCCGTCATGACCGCGCTGGTCATCTCGAGCTTCTACAACAGCCAGGTCACCTTCGCGATCTCCGTCAATGTCCGTGACGATCTCAAGGCCTACTACAAGGCCCGCAGCGCGCTCAACCTGGGACGCCTCATGTTGGCCTACCAATACGAGCTCGAGAAGGACGAGTTCTTCGGACCACGGATGCGCAAATCCAACTTCCAGATGTACCAGATCGTCGATCTGTTGATGGACCCGTTCAAGACCGGCGCGGTCATGGTCGACGTCCCTGGGGAGCGCCCCATCGCCTCGTATGACCTCGCCGATGCTGGTGCCACCGGCTTGGGTGACGAATCGGGAGACTACAGCGTCCGCATCATGCCTGAAGAGGGGCGCCTCAACATCAACCGCTTCGCCACGGGCATCGACCAGGTCGTGCTCTACAACCTGTGCATGATGACCGCGCCGCAACACTTCGATGATCTCTTCAACCCTGCTGACAAGTCCGGCAAACGCGACGAGCGGACCGAGGTCATCGGCTCGATGATCGACTGGGTCGACCCTGACGGCGAGCGCATCCGCCTCACCAATGCCTGCGTCGTCGACGGCGTCGGCGGCGATGAAGATGGTCGATATCGGGACGGAGCGCGACGCTACGAGAGTAAGAACGCGAAGCTCACCACCCTCGACGAGCTCTACCTCGTCCACGGCGTCACAGACGACTTCATGGAGACCTTCCGCGACACCCTCACGGTCTACCCAGTCGATCGCATCAACGTCAACCTCGCCACCGGTCAGCTCATGTACGCGCTGCTCTGCAATGCCGTCCAAGCCGAGGGCTACCAAAACGCCGTTTGGGCTTGCGCAGACCCGCGGATCTCGACACCCTTGATGTTGCTCTCCATGGGTTTGGAGGGCTATCAGCAGTTCGTGCTCAACCCGATCAACCTCTTGCACCTCTATACCGTCATGGGGGAGCTCTCGGTGATCCCTGGGGTCACCCCTCCAGGGACGGTGGTTCCCTTCCGCAACCAAGCGGAATTCGTTGCTGTTTTGCGCGCACTGCAAAACGATCCCATCGTCTTGCAGCGCTTCCTTGCGTATTCGATGAGCGCCTACCTCATGTTCGGCGAACAGCTCGCCCTGATGGACCCAGCGCTCCTTGGAACCACCACCATCACCTTTGATGATGCCAAGATCATCAATGCGATCAGCACGGTCAGCCCCCGTATTTTTCGTATCATTGCGGTCGGCGAGTACAACGGAACCCGCAAGACGCTCACCGCAGTGATCGACTTCAACCAACCCGAGGGGAAATACCTCTTCTGGCGCGAGTATTGAGCGATGGCAGAACGCTTCGTAGGAATAGACATCGGCCGACGAGCGGTCCGCGCTGTGCGGCTCTCGGGCAGCGGACGGAGCCTGATGGTCGACGCGTACGAGGAGATAGCCTTCGACGCGGACTCAGCTCAGGGTTTGAACAGCGCCCTGCGCACCCTCGTGCAACGAAACCTCACCCAGGCCGAGGTGATTGCCGCTGCCATGCCTTCGGCGTCAGCGCTCAGCGCGGTGGTTCAGCTCCCCTTCGACGACCCGAAGGTGATTGAGCAGGTCCTCGCCTCCCAGCTCAGCGGCAAGCTGCCCGTGGGGGACGAGCATGTCACCGACTTCACGGTGCTTCGCGCACACGACACGGAGTCCTTTGATGTTTTGGTGCTCGCCTACCCCAAGGACATCCTCGGCGCGCGACTGCAGGAGCTCGGCGATGCTGGCGTCGATCCCCAGATCGCCACGGTGCTCCCCTTCACCCAACACTGCGCCGCCCGCTTTCTCCACCCTGGCGAGGGCGGCGTCTACGGTGTGCTCGACATCGGACGACAGCAGTCGGTCTTGACCCTGATGCACGGCGAACGCTTCCTGTCGAGCCGCAGCCTCTTGGTGGGAGGCGCGAACATTGACCAAGCGCTGGTGGACGCAATACCCCTCGATGCCCACGCCGCCACCAACTTCAAACACGACTTTGGCTTCGTCGCCCCTCGCGGACTCGAGAACACCTGGTTTCAGCAGCTCGCTGAACGCGGAGCCTTCGATGCCGAGCTGCCCTGCGACGCTGAACGTATCGCGAAGGCCTGCCGCGATGGGCTGCTCCCGCTGCTCTTGGCCTTGCGGCAGAGCCTCACCGCACTCAGTGTCGAGCACCAAGTCGCCTGCGATTTCATCGAACTCGCTGGGGGTGGAGCTCGCTTACGCTCGCTGGCACCGTACCTGGCCCATACGCTCGGCATCGACGTCAAGGCGATGCGTTTCGAGGGGCCTGCCTTCACCACGGTCAGCCCCAACCCGCTGGCCCTCCCCGAGATCTTCGCTCCGCTCTCGCTCGCGCTTGCTGCCGCTGGCAGCCACGACAATGGGCTCTCGCTCAACCTTCGCAAAGGCAGCTTCGCTTTCAAGGGCGTGTTCGAGTTCATCAAGGAGCGCGCCATCTCCTTTGCACTCTTGGCCGCTTTGCTCCTCTTCTCCCTGGTCTTCATGCTCGCCATGCAGTACCGCGCTGTCGCTCACGAACGCGAGCTCCTGAAGGCCTCGCTCGCCGAGGCCAGCAGCAAAGTCTTTGGCGTCGAGGTGCTCTCCAAAGAAGCGGTCAACGCAGAATTCGAGAAAGCGCAAGCCTACACTTTCATCCCTGAGCGCACCGCCTTCGACCACTTCACCTGGATTTCCAACGCCCTCACGCAAGCGCTGCCAGAAGCCGACTTCGAGTTCGAGAACATGGAGATCAACACGCAACGCAAGGTGGTCACCATCAAGGCCAATACTGCCAGCGACGAGGTCATCCCACAGGTCATGGACGTGCTCGAAGGCTACGAGTGCTTCCCCAAAATCATCCCCGAGCCCAAGACCCAAAAGCTGCGCGGCCGTGTGATCTTCGATCTTCGCATCGAAGCCGACCGTTGCTACGCAAATTCGGAGGAAGAATGACATCTTCCCTACGTGAAAAGTGGCAACAACTGCAGCCACGAGAGCGCCTGCTGCTCGGCATCATGATGGCCGTGCTGCCGTCGCTCGCCATTTTCGTGCTCGTTGTCATTGTCTCTTCGAAGTTCGACGCCATGGAGCTCGAGATCGAACAGTACCGCGAAGCCCTCAATACGCTCGAAGACGGCCAGTTCAGGTACGTCGAGAACAAGCGCATCAAAGACGCCATGCGGGAGAGACTCGCTGACACCGACCTGAAAGTCGCCAATTTCCTGTCTCAAACGGCCACCACTTTGGGCTTCGACCTGAACGTCACCCCCAAAGAAGGCCGAAGCATCGTCACCCCGGATGGGGAGTCCGTGGAGGAGACGGAATTCGAAATCGTCATCAACAACGCGCTACGGGATCAGTTCCTCGAGTTCATCTGGCAAATCGATCAGTCAGAGGCCCCCATCGTGATCCGCCGCATGGACATCAGACGCAGCGCTGGCCGAACGGTTCAGAGCACCGAGACGCAACTCAGCGGCTCACTCAGTATCCTCGCCTATCGCCTGGAGCAAAGCCCATGAAGCGTTGCGTCTGTGCATGGCGAGCTTGCCCTCGCTCTCGTGTGCTACTTGGGGGTAATGCAGTTTTCCCATTATTCTCGGGCTGTTGCCTACAGATTCCGGGCACCTTTCTCGAGCCACGCGCGCTGCGCCGGAGGCAAGCATGAAGGCAATATTGCTCAAGTTGCTGCTCTTCCCTCTGCTTGGCCTCGTCGCGCTGGTGGTCTTCATCTTCTTGACCCTCCCAGAAGACAAGCTGCAACTCTTGGTCGAGCGCAACGTCGAGAAGGCACTCGATCACGAATACCGCGTTGAGATGGATGGATTCGACTTCAGCCTGCTCAGTGGCGTTCGCCTCGAGCGGGTCATGCTCAGCCCACGCTTCACCGCAAGTGAGGACGACAAGCTGGGTACCAAGCCGCTTCCAGACGACCCGGAGGCTCCGGAGAACCAGTATTTCTGCCCTGCGTCGGTCGACCCCGTGCCGATGATCATCGACAGCCTGTGGGTCGATCCTTCATGGTTCGCGTTGCTCGGCGGCAAGTTCGATGGCAGCTTTGGACTCGAAGCTGCTGGCGGTAGCATCGCAGGCTCGTTGGGAAGCAGCGATGGAGAAGACCTCCTCGAAGCCAGCATCGAGAGCGTCGCCTTGCAGCGCTTCACGCTGCTGCGCAACAAGCTGGGCATGCATCTGGTTGGGCAGTTGAACGGTGCCGCCGAGCTCTCGTTCGGCGAGTCAATGAGCCTCAGCGGAGGTTTCCTCTCCATCGACATGCGAAACGTGGTGCTCTGCCCGAAGCGGGTGGCGATGACCAACCCCAATGTGCCCTTCTTCGATCTGCCCCTGACCCGAATGGGGAATATCAAGGGACGCGTCGAGGTCAAGCAACGACGCCTCGAGTTCAAGGACTTTCAGGGTGAAGGCGAGGACATGGCATTGCAGGTACAGGGAAGCATCCAGTTGCCCACGCCCAACATCCCCAAAACCCGCTACGACCTACGCATCAACCTGCGCCCCAGTGAACAGTGGCTCCAAGACAACGACATGGGGATCCTGTTCACCATCTGCCGTCGCTTCGAAGATGGCTCTCTTCAGATCGTGGTCTCCGGTGAAGCTGGCGCGCTGAAGCGGGATTGCATCAAGGCCACCAACACCAACACGCCAGCACCCCGCCCTGCTGCCGCCCCAAGCGCGCGGCTCTCGCCTGCGCCCAGCGTGGAACCCGAGCTGACCCCACCCGCCCCCAAGCTCGTCGAAGAGCAGCCCCCTGTCCCCTCTGGCATCGAACGCAAGACCAGGGCCCCCATTGGGCCGACGAAACGCACCTACGATCGCGACCTGACACGTCCCAGCAACGCCGCTGAGCTCCGCGGAAAGATCGATCCTGTACCCGATGAGCGACGAAAGAAAGTCCTTGGCGTCTACAATCGCTGAATATCTCATGGTGCTTCGGAGGATTTTTCGCATGCCTCGTATTCTGTTTTTTATTCTCATCTGTACAGTCATGCTCTTCGGCTGCAAGAAGGAGGAGAGCCCGGCCCCCAAGGACTCCGGCCCGCCTCCTGCCCCGGCCAATCCCCTCGAAGCAGCGGCCAAAGGCGAATACTCTGGGCCCTACGGCAGCGTCAGCTTTCGAGAGGACGGCAGCGTGCTCTTTGCCTACAAGAACTGCATGTACGAGAGCACCGAGCTCGGCTTTGCCAAGATGAGCCCCGATTCAGGTTGCACCGAAGAGAGCTATGAAGGCAGCCTCGAGCTCAATCCCGGCCAAATCGGCATTCGCCAGGCCGATGCTTCGTCGTACCTCTTCGGTGCCTACCTCGACGAGGAGAGCAAGCTGCACATGGGCATCGGCGAGGTCTTCGACATTGGACAGAAGAAGCAGGGCGCTCTCACGATCAGCCCACTGCGCACGCTTCACCTCGAGGAGAAAGGCTGTCGGCTCGAAGATGCAATGAAAGACGGAGAGATGACCGAGGTCCCCTGCGCTTTCGTGGAGCGAAACGGCCGCACCGTCTTCGAGTTCGAGCGGGAAGATTTCTTCGACAAGAGCAAGATGGTCAAAGACGCCTACGTCTTCCTGCCCAAGCTCGGTTTGCTGGTTTCCCCCAACCTGGTCGAGCTCGCCTTCGCAACGAAGCGCTGAGCGCGAAGCGCTGAGCGCGAAGCGCCTTCCGGCCGAGTCCCCGAAAACAGGAATACAAACGCGGGCGCTAAGCCTTGGAATTCCCATTGTTTCGAATTTACAGCTCCCCTCCCCACTCAACCGGGCTCAGGGAGCTGGCGAGTCGAGCTCGGCGAATGTGCTCTTCAGGCTTGCATAGGTCACCGGTTCGCCAATGAATTTGAGCAGCTTGCCATCCTTGTCGAAGAAGAAGGTGGCAGGCAGGGCGCCATCCCAGTCGGGGTTCATGGTGTTGATGAAGGCGTCTTCGTCGCCGCTCTGCAGATAGCTTGGGAAGTCCACACCCACCTTGCGAAGGAACGCGAGGGTCTCATTCTTCTGCGAAGCCAGGTCTGCCGAGACCAGCAGCAGGGCCAAGCCAGAGCTCTGCTTTTCCCGATAAAACTTAATGATATCGGGCATTTCCTCCACGCACGGTGCGCACCACGTGGCCCACATGTTGACCATGACGAAGCGGCTCTTGGCATCGCGAATCGCGGCTTGCAGCGCAGGTGCGTCGACCACGCGTAAGTCTGGTCTCTCGTCCTGAGTTGGGGCGGCTGGTGCTGGGGTAGGGTTCTTGTCGATTGGGCGCTTGGGCTGTTCCCCCAAGTTCTCAACTGGCTTCGGCGCGGCTGGTGGGCTCACGGCCGAATCGGGGCTGCCTGCAGCGCTCTCGGTCTTGCCCTTCTCGCAGCTTGCGGCTGCCATGCTCAAGACGACGATGAATACGAGAAACGGTGCTTTCGTCATGGCTTCTTGCGTCCAGCTTCGAAGAGCGAAGCAGAAGCTGTCGCACACACGAAGCTCTCTTCGCCGTTTTGTGGTAGGGCTTGTTCGGGCGTTTGGAACGAGACTTTCGAGGGATCGCGTCGCAGGTACCAGCCATGCCGAAAAGAGTATCGCTGTCGCGCCTTGGGTCGCTCAGAGCGAAAGAAGGAAAATGAGCGCCAGCGCGACTGGCCAGCAGGGGGGAAAGGTGAGGACCATCGGGTTCATGTCAAGTCTGCTGCCGCTCTTGCTGGTGTTCAGCCCAGCCCAGGCCGATGAAGTTGATGACGCTGCTGAGGGCATGGTTTCTCTCCTGGAATCGCTCGTCGACGTGATGCAAGGGGAGCGCGACTGCGACACCATGGTGATGGCCATGCGAACGTGGGGGATGCAACACGGAGAGCAGATGCGATTCTTCAACGCTCAACTGGAGAGCCTGGAGCCAGAGCGGGAGAAGCTCCTCACGAAAACCTACCAGAAACGGCTCACAGCGGTGGGCCTGCAGCTCTCGGCAAGCCTGCAGCCCTGTGCCGCGCATGCAGAGCTGACGGCAGTTCTGGAGCTGATTGCCATGCCAACGCAACAGCCTGTCAAAACGAAGGCAGACGACGAGCTCGAAGGGCTGTGCACAGAGTGGCTCAGCGTCCTGGACTCACATGAGCAAGATTGCGTGGGCTTGGGAAAAGCACTCGAGGAGCTCTTCGTTCGTCGAGAAGCTCAGCGCGTATTGAGAGCAACGCAGACAGCCTCAGGGGATGAGAAGGCGGTGCAGCAGGAAGCCCTGAAGCTGTGCCAGGACGCGATCGCGCGCACGCTGTTTTGCGGTACTCACGCAGAGGTCAAAGCAGCCATGGAGCTTCTGCAGGGGGATGAGTAGAGGCTAGGGCTCTCGCCGCTCGCGCGTCATCGACCGGAGGCGAGAGAAAATGAAGAGCGACACCGAGCACGAAGTTGGGGGAATGGGCCAAGAGCCCAATCGACAAAAACCTGGGGAAACAGGCCAAGAGCCCAATCGACAAAAACATGGGGGAACAGGCCAAGAGCCCAATCGACAAAAAAATTGCGACGAACCCGTCGAATCAGAGCAGCGCCAAGAGGACCGAATGGTGTCGGCGACGGCGCATGGAGACAGACATGAAGCAACACAGCCCGAGGGCAATTCGTTCACCGTGCACCCTAGTCGCGCTTGCTGCCGTGCTCGCCCTGACGAGTAGCGCCTTCGCTCAGGAGCTTCCTCCTGTGGCGGCAGCCCCCAGCGTGTCGGCCGAGGCTCAAGCCGACGCAGAGCTGGTGATCAAGGTGTTCACCAGTATGGCGAAGGTGATCGACGCCAACGAAGGAGACTGCACCAAGCTTGCCAACGCTCTGGATAGCTGGGCCAAGGAGAACAAGGCAGAGATCGAGCTCATGCAGGTCGCGCTGGGACGGCTCGTCAACCTCCCTCCAGAGGTCGATGAGCTGATGGAGCAGAGCTACGGCCCTCGAATGCAGGCTGTGGAGCCGGCGATGGAGAAGCTCGTCGACTGCGCGACAGAGCCCAAGATCACCGAAGTCCTTCAGCTTTTGATGCCCGCTGTGGACTGAGACTCAGAGTCGCGCGCGCAGCTCGTTGACGCGATCGCGCAAGGTCTGACGACGGCGCGAAGAGGCCCAGCGGCTGGAGAGCACCTCCTCGGCGATATCGAGGGCTCGCGAAGCGGTATGTGCGCTCTCCATATGACGTCGTTCGAGGTTTTGCGAATACTGCTTCCATTCACCGAGGCAGTGCTGCAGCTCGAGCGAATAGGAGAGGGCGCGCCGGATCTCGGCGGCCGAGACAGTGCGCTGGGAGGACACGGCAGTCCAGTTCCCGAGCACCACGTCGATGAGGTGCATGAGCTCACGGTTGGTGTGCATCAGTTCGGTCGGTACGAAATCGTTTTCAACGTATTCGATCTCCTCCGCCGAAACGATCACGGTCTTCTCATCGTGGATCGAGCTTTCGCGCTTGGACGGTGAGCACTTTGCGGCGATGCTCGAACCAGGTTGGGTCTGAGGATCGTAGGCGCTCATGCGTCCGCTATTCGTATTCTCGACCTCCGAGCTCAACTGTGCACCGAGGCCAGGCACCTGATAGACGAAGCGCCCTTCCTGTCGACGCCGCGCCACCTTGCCAAGCGCGGCGAGCTTGCGCAGACGACGGGTGCTGATGCCGAGGGCCTTGGCAGCATCGGTGGCGATCAGCCAGCACTGGTCGTTGTCGGGCAGCTGCGAGCTATCGATCATGGTGAAACAGCTCTCGTCGTCCTCGTCCTCACCGAGCAGCAGGGCTGGAGTAGAGCTATCGAGCGAGCCGAGCTCCATGGCGCTCGCGCTCGCGATGTCGGACTCGTCATCGACAGGGATGAGCTCGACGTCGAGGACGTCATCTTGAATGACGAGATCGAAGAGGGGTTCCTGAGCCATCATAGCATGCTCTCCTTGCACGCAACGGCTCT
>JAVFAO010000172.1:0-13617 GCA_034002465.1 Myxococcota bacterium | reverse complement strand
TGAGGACTCCTTTGATCCTGGCAGATCAACCCAAGGGAGTCCTCTATCAAATCGGTGTTGAGAGTGCGATGAAGGTTGCTGTGCGAGATGTAGGACAACATCTCACGTTTTCGGCTACACGCACCCGCGCGCCAGCACCACGCAAGCAACGCCTGCGCTGCTGAGGGCGAAAAGAACGCCAATCGACAAGAACTCGGGGAGACTGCCCAAGTGCCCAATCGACAAGAACTCGGGGAGACTGCCCAAGTGCCCAATCGACAAGAACTCGGGGGGACCTGGCCAAGTGTCCAATCGACAAGAAATGCGCTGACACACCCCGCTCGCCAAGATACAATGCCCTCGACGGCTTTGTGCATCCCGATGCCGAGCCATCGAGACCCATCGCATCCTCTCGAAAGACAGCGAGCGGCTCTCATCGCCTTGATTTTTTATCGGAATCGGTGCCTGTAGCGGAGTCCGGCCCGAGAACGAAGCAATGCTATCGAACGTCGACGAGGGACTCGCACCCTCACGGCAATCCAAAGGATATGCGCTGTCACGAGGTTGCAGCCCAAGCGCGAACGAATGCCACAGGAGAGAGCGCTGAACGAGGTCTTTCAAAGGATCACCGTCTCCAAAGTGAGCTGCAGCAAAGCTGCGGACATCGCCTTCAGTCTGCTCAAACCCAGCCCCTGGAACCTACTCCGTGATGATGACTGGATCGGCATGCGCCCCGCCGCACGACGCGACGTGGCCTTCATCCTCCTCATGACACACGTCGACAGTCCGCTCGCCACGCCCTTGCTCATGCCCAACCCTCTGCCCAGATTTCTCTCCCAAGAGCTCGAGCAATTCAGCGCAACACCGCAAGAACAGCTCGACGACGAGCAGTGTGCCTACGAACTGCTGCCCTTCCTTGCTCGCCTCGACGGCGTGCCAGGAGGCCTCAAAGGACTCGCTGCGCTCGTGCCGGTGGAAGATGTGCTCTTCACCCTCATCGCGCTCTGCCGCGTCGAGACCTTTCACTCGCGCGTCAGTACCCTGCAGACCATCCTCGGCAGCTTCCACCCCATCGTCACCGCAAGCCGCTGAAAACGACTGGAGCCTGCCTCGAGTCCGCTGCTCCCTCATCTCCCATGCGCAGGTCTGAGCAAATCGTGTCTGGGAACGGACCGTCAACCAGCGTTCACGATCGCTCGAAGATGGCTTTCCGCAACGCCTCCAAATGTCCCTGATCTCGCTCCCGCTGTAGCGATGCGAGCTCTCGACTCGCAGCCGTGTCTGCGTCGGGACGCTCAATGCACGCTTCTGGAATATCAGCCAGGAACCGCGAAACCGAGCAAGGCATCGCCTCGCCATGGCGCGTCCTCGTTCGGCATGCACTGATGCTCAAGCACTGACGCGCTCGCGTGATCCCAACATAGCACAGACGTCGCTCCTCTTCGACCCCCCCCAGCTCTTCGAGCGCCCGCGCATGAGGCAACAAGCCCTCCTCACAACCCACCAGAAAGACCACATCGAACTCCAGGCCCTTGGCGCCGTGCAAGGTCATCAAGGTCACCCCCTCGTCCTGCTCCGAGTCCTTTTCGGGAGGCTCCAGCGCAACCCGCTCCAAGAAGCTCGACAGGCGTCCGCTGCCGCTTGCCTCGAACTGAGCGAGCGCTTCCAAGAGCTCCGACGCGTTGTCGATGCGACGAAGCGCCATCTCCTCGCTCGCTTCGTTGCGCAAATGCTCGAAATAGCCCAACTCCACGAGCATCGCACGCGCCACCGTCGAGAGCGGCTCCGCAGAAGCAAATCGAATCCGAAAGCGCTCCATCACCTGCAAGAGCTGCCTCACTCGCTCTCTGACGAGCTCTGATTGACGCACCCCCTGCCACGCGGCCTCATCCTTGAGCATGCGCCGCAACGCCTCGACAAAGCTGCACGACTGACCCCTGGCCAGCTCGTCGACCTTTGCGATCAGCGCAGGGCCCACCCCCCTCGGCGGCACGTTGATGATTCGCCGAATCGCCAAATCGTCTTGTGGCGCGTGGCACAATCGAAGGTACGCCACAACCTCTCGAATTTCCTGACGATCATAGAACCGCGTACCGCCGATGATGCGATACGGGATACGATGTAGACGCAGGCTCTCCTCAAATACCCTGCTCTGGGGATTGGAGCGGTACAAGATGGCCATCGACGCGTAGGCGCGACCTTGCTCGACCCGCAGCCGCTCGAGCTGACGAGCCACGAACTGAGCTTCCTCTTGCTCGTCTCGACACAGCACCTGACGCACCGGCTCTCCTTGCTCCCCCGCCGTCCACAAAGTCTTGTCGCGACGACGCGCGGAAGCACCAATCACTCCATTGGCCGCCTCCAAGATATTCTTGGTTGAACGGTAGTTCTGCTCCAGCGCAATCACCCGAGCGCCGGGGAAGTGCTGCTCGAAGCCCAAAATGTGCTCGGCAACGGCACCTCTGAACGCATAGATGGACTGGTCGTCGTCGCCGACCACCATCACATTGCCGTGCCCCCGCGCCAACAACTCGAGCAGCACGAACTGTCCATGGTTGGTGTCCTGATACTCATCGACCAAGAGGTAGCGCCAGGCTTGGTGATAGCGCGCCAGGATTTGCGGATGCGCCTGGAAGAGCTTGACGGGCAGCGTGATCAGGTCGTCGAAATCGACCGCATTGAGCGAGCGCAGAGACTGCTCGTAGCGCTCAGCCACCCGCCGGATGATGGGTCGCAAGGGATGAAAGCGCATCTTCGGCATTTGATGCGCTGGGGAGAATGCCATCTTGGCTCGAGAAATCAGGCTCAGGATTTCGTCGAGGTCGAGCTTGGTCCCCTTCAGCTTCAGCTCCTTGAGCAGCTCTCGGAGCACCTGCTTTTGATCACTTCCATCGAGGATGGCGAAAGGGTTGCGCAGCCCCAAGGCCTCGATATCGCGGCGCAGAATCTCGACCCCAAGCGAGTGAAAGGTCGAGAGCCGCGATTGTTTGGCGAGCTGGGGCCCCATCAGCTCGGCCACGCGAGAGCGCATCTCAGCGGCCGCCTTGTTGGTGAAGCTCAGCGCGACAATCTGAGAAGGCTCTACACCAGTGCTCACAAGATGAGCAATCCGGTGTGCAATCACCCGGGTCTTGCCACTGCCTGCACCCGCGAGCACCAACACCGGGCCGTCCCGATGCAACACCGCTGAGAGCTGTGGCGGATTGAAAAGTGATGCCCGCAATTCGTACATGCCCATCCCAACGGCAACGAGGCCAAAGTCTGCTTGCTGCGTGTCGTTGCGCTCTGTCCGACGACGTCCTGCGTGGGCGAGGCCGACGTCGACAACTGCAGTCACGGCTCGTCGGGCAAGCAAACCAGTGAGCGAAGCGAGGCACGAGTCAGCGTCTGTCGCAGGCGCATCCGATGCGCCTGCGCAGCGCTGCGAGGGTCTCGCGAGAGTGAACGAATGCAATCAGACCCGCAAAGACACCACCCACAGCGCCGAAGAGCGCTCAGGTCGGTGCGGATCGTTGACTGCGAAGAGAAGCCCGCTGCGTGCCAACGAAGCCGAGCTCAGCACGAAGCTCCGAGGCTACGCAGCGTCGTCGCAAGCTCGTTGGCGAGCAAGCGATAGAAAAGCGATGAACCAAAGCCAGTCCACCAAAGCCACTGGGTGTCCCTGTCGACCTCGACGGCGATCACACCCAGCACCTCTCCATCGAAGAGTATGGGGAAGGCGAGGGTGGCATAGCTCTGGTCGCGTGAGGGCTTGTAGTACTCAGAGAGCGGCCGCCAGGCTCCTCGCGCCGAGGCCGTCTGAGGATCTCGTCGCCGCGAGTCGACCACCAAGCCCGCTTCTTCGTTGACCCAGAGGTGATTCTTGAAGACAGTCTGCCCGTCCCGATGGCGTCCCCCAGACAAAGCAAGCGCTCGCCCGAGGCGAACCGCCAAACATGCAACGCTGGTCTGGTGCACATCCGACACCTTCGAGAGCGGAAGATCGATGTCACCAAAATGCGTGAAGCCATGAGGCCGCACGAATCGAAGCAGCGGCTCGGCAGCAGCTTCGCGTACCACGTATCCCACGGCAATGCATGGAATCCGTGTCGATTCGGCGATGCGGCGGTTGACGTCGCCAATGAAGCTAGCCAGACGCGCCTGCTCAGGGACCGACTGCACCGCCAGAGAAGCCTCGCGCAATCGCTCGAAGAGGTATAGCTGATGAGCAGACAAGCTGAACAACGAGGAGCGCCGAAGCGCCCGCGCCAGACGAGCCGCCAGCCCCTCCAACAAAACCGACACCCCCGCAGCCAACGGACAAGGCTGACGGAAATTCAGACTCAGAAAGCCGAGCAGCTCTTGAATACCCGCTTCGTTATTCGCCAAGAGAGGAAGCAAAATGGTCATCTCTTGTGTCGGGCGAGCAATGCGGGTGGCAAAGAACGGGGCGCTGCGCTCTTCGTCGCCCAAGAAGAGCCACAGTCTCTCGGCCGAATCCGCAACGAAAACATGCATACCCGGCAGCCCCGTCGTACGCAGCTGCTCGAAGGCATAGCCCAGAAGACCTCCCTCCTCGCCCTCTCCTCCAAGCTCGAGGCCAACCAGCCGCTCATAGGGCGGCTGCCCCGACTCAGGCTCGATGAAAAGGCGTTCCGCGACGATCTCGAAATCGCCGGGACGTGAGCGCTGCATCACCATGGCCTCGAGCGAGCCGGTCAGTATCAATGCCGCCGAATGGTCCACGCCACACAGATCGGGCAATCGCTCGAGCAAGGTGTAGACGAACTCCTTGACGCCCATCTGCTCGGCATCCTCGAAGAGCATGCGAACGCTGTTACAACGAAACGCACGCACTGCCTCATTCACGCGTCGCTGCAGCTCGCCTTCGAGCGCACCGTCTGCTTGCAACCCAGGCTGAGCATCGCTGACCACGAAGGCGTTGATGGGCGCAACGCCCTGCTCGGCGACACCACAAATGGGTAACGCCGTCCAGCTTCGCCCCATCTTGGGTGCCGAGGAGGACCAGTCACCTCCTTCGCGATAGGCTTTGGCAAGCTCTGCAAACGACACCCCAATGTCGGTTGCAAAAGCGCCGTCCAAGCGCAGTTCGATGGCATCCGCCTTCATCGCGCTCCCCTCGAAGCCCAAGAGCAGCCACAAGCGCTCTACAGAGTGGCTCCGCAGAACAGGAGAGAGGAAGCGATGCAAATGCACGAAGAGGCTCTGCTGTCCTGCTTCACTCAGGCACGCCTCACCACTTACCGAATACGAAACCGCGCGCGCCGCCAGGGTCACACAAGGCTGAACGCCAGAACGACGCATCTCTGGGGGTATGACGCGCGGGTGCGATGTCGAGCTCGAATTCATCTCGTTCCTCTCGCGCACGCCAACTCAGCCCAAGCGGCCCCAAACGGCGTGCCAAGCAGTGCATCTGCACAGCGGCAAATCCACGGTCGACGCGATGACTGACCTTCGTCAGCAGCGCCGACACTCCAACACCGCAGGAAATGAAGCACAAAGCGTGGCGCACTGCAAGCGCTTGTCACGCGCTGTCTCTGCCATCACTGCGCGCGCGCTGCGAGCAGGCCCCTCGCGACGCGGATGGTGACCAGGATCAGAAAGACCAAGCCAACCACCAAACTCACCGCAAAAAGGCCAAAGAGCCCCCACTGTGCATTGACGGTCAGCTCGTTGAGCTGGAAATGCGGGGCAAGATAGTCGAGTCGAACCTGATCCCGCAACATGATGAAGGCGGCAGCCTCGAGGCTCGCGACGACCAAGGCAGCAATGGACAGATCGAGGCGAGCCAGCCTCGAGGCCTGAAAAACAAGCCCCGTCGAGACCATGGCCAACAACAAACCCAGCGCGAAGAAGAGCGTCTCCATGCCCCCGGCGCTCACCTTGGCGGCGATCTCCGGCGGCAACGACCACAGCAGCAGCGCGCCGGTCAGCACCAACAAGAACCGTCCCAGGACCATGGAACTCCAGCCAAGCGATGAGAACTGCCGAGCTTTCTCGGTCTCCTTCCAGCGCTTCAGCACCGCTCCCACCATCACCATGACCATCCCAGCAATCACGAAGGGCGCACTCATGAACAGCAGGTAGCGAGGAAAGAGGGTGGGTTCACCCAAGTTGCTCGAGACACCACCAGGGCTCGCGTGATACAGCGCCGCCCAGCGCTCCGGAACCATGGACAAGGTGATGTTGTTGACCAACACGAAGCCCACCAAGAGCATGACGATAGCGCTGCTGAGCAAGACCGGCAACTGCCACCGCGGCCGCGCCTCGTGGCTGAGCTTGTGCAGGTAGAGTGCACCGTAGGCAAAAATGAGCATGGGCACCGTCGCTATCCACATGGCTCCCAAGATAACGCTGGAACTATAGATGAATTGACCATAGATGACCTGGAGGAAGAGCAGCGGCGGCACCCCAAAGGTCACCAAGTAGGAAAAGCCGAGCGGCGTCGACAGGCGCCAGAAACGGGTCATCGACGCGTGTCCGGGGAGCTTTCGCCAACGGGCCCAGAGGCTGAGCAGGACGCCGCCCAAGGTAAAGTCCACCGCCAGAATGTGCAGGGTGAAGGTCAAGTAGGCCAAGGCCTGCAGCAGCACTGGCGGCGCGGCCAAACCCAAGGGATCCGGCGAAGGAATGGGCAGCGCTTCGGCGCTGAGCACGAGCCAATCGAGAGCCATCATCGCAGCCCCTCCTTTGCCCCTTGCGCACCGCGCTCGGCTGCAAGCAAGAGCGAGCCGACGAAGGGCAACGCCGCTTGCGGCGCCTGTTGCGCCTCCTGCGCCTGCTCGTAGAGGATCTTGACGTCGGAACCGGCGATCGCCCGCTCCGGATCGAGACTGAGCAGGAAGCTCGTCAGCGCTGCCCGGTCATCCACATTGCCCTGGAATGGCGGCATCACGCCTTGCGCCTCCAAGGTTTCGAGGAAGCGTACCCCTGAGACCGGTGTCCATTGCGCCGTATATCCTTTGAGCCCGCGATAGCCGTTGAGCGTGTGGCAGGTCGCGCACTGCAGTCGATAGACCCACTCGCCGTGCTCGAGACTAAGCGGCTGCGTCTCAGGCTCCCACCGGGAGGCGGAGAAGTAGGGTTGGGCCAATTGCTCTGGCGTCGCGTCATGAACCCAAAGTGCATTGGAATACAAGGTATCCTTGATGACGTAGGGTTTTCGAGCCATCTCGCGGAAGAACTCAGCACCCACCACGCCAAACAAGGCGAGCAGCATCAGCGCCACCGCTGCGCTGGTGTGTAGAGCCTTGGGACGCAAGGCAATGACCATGGTCGACACCATGATGAGTCCACCAGAGATCACGGAAAGCCAGAAGAAACGATTGATCGACGCCATCTTGCCTCCACCAACGCCGGTCGCGCCAGACTGGAAGAGGTCGATGCTCGAACCTGGCAGTGTGCTCCAGTACCAGTACCCAAAGAGCGGCACCAAGAGCGCTGCTGGAATCACCCACTTCGCGCTGAAGCTCACGATCCGCGCCTTGAGCGCATCATCGTGCAGCCGACTTGCCACCAACATCGCACCCAGACCAGCGATGAGCATCATCACCGCCGTGCGAATGAACAATGCCGGCCAAAAGCCAGGATTGAAGAAGGCTCCGGCGATATCGTGGTTCTGCAAGGTCCAGCTCCCAGGCGTCAACATGAAGGTGAGGATCCCGTTGATCACGAAGAGCGAGAACCAGGCAATGACAAAATACGCAGCAGCGAGAAATCGCTGGAAGGACCGCGAATTGGTCTTCCAGCCATAGTAGTAGAGGTAGAGCACTGAAAGCTCGGCGAGGAACACGATCCACTCGGTCGCCCAAGCGAAGACGAACTGATGGATGAGCAAGCTCGTCGCCTCAGGGCTGGCAAGCTGGATGGAAAACCAGATGCCCACCCCGGTCACCGCACCAAAAACAGTGGTGAAAACCAGAAAAAAGGTCGCGAATTTGTGGAGCCATGCGCGAATGCGCTCGCCATCGGCCTGGCGATCACTCCAAAACTCGGCCACCGCCAAAAAGGCACCTCCGCCAATGGCGAAATGCGAAATCAGCACGTGGATGGTCGCGATGATCGCCACCACCAATCCAGCGCCAATCCCAGGAACGTTCCAAACGGGGTAGTTCATCCAAGGCCCCCAAGCGATTAGGAAAAGAAGCCCCAGGCCGTAATCAGCACGAAGCCAATCAAGCCGAGCACACCGATCTTGGTCACCAGACGCCCTCGGGCATCCGCGGGAATCTGTCTGTCGATAAATGGCACCACCACCAGCGCCATCGGCACCAAGCCCATCACCAACATGCCGAGTAGCTCCAAAGACCCCGGAAACAGCTTCAGGCCTTGGTAGGGTGCGAGCAGATACCACTCAGGCTTGATCCCATCAGGCGCAGCAGCGAAAACATCCGCCTCCGTACCCAGCTCGCGCGGCATCAGCGCCGAGAGCAAGACCAAGAGAGCCCCCATCATCAGCCAGACAGGAATCTCGGCGATGAGAAAATCAGAAAAGAAATTCCGATACTTACGCTGTGAAGCAGGGAGCTTTCGAAAACCATCCGGCTCGCTCACACCTTGAATCTGAACCAACAACAGGTGCAGCCCAATGAGCCCCATCACCGACAACGGCAAAACCATGACGTGCAGCGCATAGAAACGACCAATGGTCTCCTGGCTGACATCACTCCCGCCGCGCGCAATACCCGCGGCCCACTCGCCAAGCAGAGGGAGCTTCTCGAGCTCCGAGATGCCAATGCGCACGGCAAAAAACGCCAACTCGTCCCAGGGCAAGAGATATCCCGAAAAACCAAAGAGCATGGTCAAGCCAGCGAGCCCCAGTCCCGTGATCCAAGTCAGCTCCCGAGGTCGCCTATAGGCCTTCATGAAAAAGGTTGAAAACAAATGCAAAAACACCGTCAACACCATCAAATTGGCGCTCCAATGATGAATGCTGCGGATCAATGCACCGTAGGGCACCTCATTGACGATGTAGTTGACCGAAGCCCAAGGCGAGCCCGGCTGGTAATAGACCATCAACAGGATTCCCGTGACGACCTGAATACCAAAGAAGAACAGCAACATGCCGCCCATCATGTACCAGTACGAGTGGCGGTACTGGGGGACCCGCTTGTGCGCGAAAAACTTGAGCACCGGCCACACCGGATAACGATGCAACAAGGCACGCGCGGCCTTGCCCGTCACCGTGCTCGGCTCCCCCAAGTGCGCTTCGAGCTCTTCCGGAATCGGCGCGAAATCGGGTATCTCAGCCTGCTTCTTCGCCATCCTCAAGACCTCCCCTCTTCACCCATCGGGGATACATACAAAATTCCATCGCGCTCGAATGCCCTCAGCTCAGGCAGCGGCTCTGGCGGCGGACCCGACACGTTCTTTCCATTCAGGTCGTATACGCCACCATGACAAGCGCAGTAAAACTCCGTCGTCTTGAACGCAACGTTGCACCCCGCATGCGTGCACTTCGAATCGAAGGCGCGAAGATTGCCCGAAGCGTCTCGGTATACGATGACACCGCGGCTCCCATAGCCACCATTCTTGCCCATGCCAGGCTGCGCAACGTCAGCAGGCGTGATCTTCTCCACCACCGCCTTGCCTTCCTCATCAAACAGAGGCTCCGCAGCCTTCGGCGCCAAAAACTTGTACACCGGATACATCGCGCCTGCACACCACGCCAAGCCCAAGCCACCCATCGCCGCCAAAAACCGACGACGGTCCTTCATCACAGGCTCGGCAGATGCATCCTCGGACGCCTCCGCCAGCGCGCTCTTCTGAGACGAAGTCGCTTCGGCAGAAGCCACCTCCGGCGCCTTCTCCTGCTCCGGGGCCGGCAACTCGATGCCTTCTTCAGCTTCAACCGGCGAGCGCTCCACACGCGTTCGCTTCTTCGCTTTGCTCACGACACGCTCCTCTCATACACTCAGCCAAAGGCCTCTGTGTCTTGGTGACCCGAAAGATCCCCATCGCCAGAACCAACAACATGTTAGAGGACTGCACCCCTGTGCGCCAGAGCGAATTCGCCCATCCCCCGCGTAGGCGACTCTGCCCCAAAGTCGACGACTACTCTACTGCGCAAAGAACGGCTGCCAAGACATTTCGCAAACAAATACCGGAATACCACCTTCCACCCACTCCCTATCGAAAAGCCTTGTCTTTTCGATGACTCCTGATAGCCTCCTGCCGTTGATCGTCGTCGCCCCAATGGAGAGCAACATGTGTGAATCCGGGCGAAATGCTCGACTTCTACCTCCCCACAAACCAAAGCTCCTCCTCGTGCACCGCAGCACCATGCTGCAAGACTTCGACCCCAAAGAACACCCAAGAATCGCCCGCCTGCTCGATGACAACGACGTCTCCGTCGCGCGATGGCGCTCCAGCCACGAACGACAGATCAAGAGCATCGACGCCGTCATCAAGCTCTTCAGCAAAGCTCAACTCGACTTGCGGGTCATCCACCGCGACCACCTCAGCCTCGACGACACCCAAGACGTCGACCTGCTCGTCGTCGTCGGCGGCGATGGGACCGTACTGCACGCCAGCCACTTCGCCCTCGACCTCCCAGTCCTCGCCTTCAACGCCGACCCCCTCAGCTCCACTGGCTTTCTCTGTAGCACCCGCGCCGAGCAAGCAGAGCACGCCCTGAAACAATACCTGAACGGCCAGCTGAGCGTGCGCACTCTCCACCGCATGCGCCTCAGCATCGATCACAAGATCGTACCCGTACCCGTGCTCAACGATGTCCTGTACACGCACGAATGCCCCGCCGCAACCAGTAAGTACGTCATCGAAACACAAGAAGAATCCGAAATCCAACAGTCCAGCGGGATCTGGGTCTGCACCGCCGCAGGCTCCACCGCAGCAATGCGCTCCGCTGGCGGTGAACTCATGCCGCTCGATGACCAACGTCTACAGTTTCGCGTTCGTGAAGCGGCGCCCAAAGATGGCCTGCAACCTCGCCTTCAACACGGATTCGTCCATTATCACGAAAAGTTACGCCTCGTCTCCAAAATGCTCAAAGGCAAAGTCTACCTCGATGGACCACACCTAGCCCTGCCCATCGAAATCGGTCACCGCCTCGACATCGACGCTCACCCCCACCCTCTGCGCCAAGTCCTCAGCCCAGACGCCTCTCCCTGAACTTCCCACTCAGCCTGCTCCAGCACCTCCCTCGTGCGCATCCACCGGCACACAAGTCGCATAGGCTGCACTGCGCCGAACAGCTCGGACAGCCCAAGCGGCCCGGCGACACACCCCTGAAACAACTCCAGCTCTCCTGCAGCGCATTGTTCTTGCGCCACTGTGATTCCAGCGCACAGCCTCCCCGAGGTCGAAACATGAAGCACACCATCAGCGCAAGTCTCACCCTGCTGATCGCCTGCGCTTGTATCGCCTGCGGCGATCAAGACGAGCCCGCAATCCTCGACATGTCGCTGCGTGACCTGCTCGGACTTGCCCCCGAGCGCGTCGCCGAGCTCGACGCCGCCGAGAAAGCCCACTTCGTCAAACAACTCGATTCCGTCTGGCGCGAGCAAAGCGAGACCCCCTGCAGCGCCACCGCAGAGCTGCCTCAATGGCTCGAGGCCGTCACCACCATCGACCAAGAACGCGCGCGCCTCGGACTCGAACCCATGCTGCGCTCCGAATGGAGACCCGCCCCGAACGAAAACGAGAACGCAGCCCTCGAGACGCTACCCCTCGCCCCAGAACAGCTCGGGCTCTCCACGCAAGCCAGGCTCACCGTGCGCCCCTTGGGCGAGCTTGACCCATTCTTCTCTGGGGAATTGGTACTTGCAAAGAGTTGGAATGCAGGACTGGATAGCGGGAGCGAGCGCGAAAAAGCTGCACTGCAACGCCTCGAACCAGCTCTGCGACGAGAGCTCTTCGCCAACGGACTGCAGCACCAGAGCGTCGTCGTCGAGCGCGTTGCACGTGCTCCCTTCGCTTGGTCTCTGCTCCTCGAACCGCCTACGCTGCTGATCAACCCCAACATCCTCTACCTCTTGGACGAGGAGGGCCAGCAGCTCGAGGCCGGCTGGGGCGGCGCTCCCCCCACCGCTGACTACTCGCTAGCCTCCGATTTCATTCGCTCTTGCGTCGCAGAGCTCAGGTTGCGCTGCGAAGACTGCAACAGCGAGCAGCCCAGCTCCACTTGCAGTCCTCTCTTCTCCAGCAGCGAGCCTTCATTGCAAGGCACACGCGATGAATGCAGCGCCCTCGCAGAAAACCAAAACGAAGGCTTCTATCTCGCCTGCTACAACAGCTACCTCAACACTAACCTCGCCTGCTTCTACTCTACCATCGACGCCCAACGCTGCGGTGCCGAGGGAGCCCCGTACCAGCAGCTCGAAGAGCTCACCCAGCTGCGCCCCTTCTTGAGCGACGCAAGCTGCGACGCCGCCCTCAGCGGGTGCCAACAGTCCCGAGTCCAAGAAGTTCCCCCCGAAGATCGCCCAGACTACATCAACGAACGTGATGATGACGACGACGATGGGTGCTCAGACTGCGCCAATGTCCTCTGCGACGTCGGCTCGATCTGCGCAGAAGTCGAATGCAGCGACTCGGATGGCGGCGGCTGTGAGGGCGACGACGCCGGTGAATCCCTCTGCGATGGCGCCTCCCTCTGCGAAGGGGACGCAAACGTGCGCAGCCTCAATTTCAGCTTCGCCCCACCCTTCCTGCTCTTGCTCGCGGCCTTCGTGCTGGCTCGCCGCCCCTAATGGCCCCGTCAGCAAAAAGCTGGGGAAACAGGCCAAGCGCTCAATCGACAAGAACACGGAAATCAGAGGGATTCCAAAGGGCTAGCCCTTTGGCGGGGTGTGGGGCAGCGCCCCACATCGACCAATCAAATCAAGATGAAGGAACAGGCCAAGTGCCCAATCGACAAAAAATCAAAGGGATGCTCGAGTCGCTCGAACGCGAAGCCAGGATGGCAATTGAAAGTGAGCGAGGGGCACGCATCCTCTCGACATTCCTTAGGAATTGCTGCTGTCGAGAGGTCGGTGCCCTCGAGCGAACGAATGCAAAGCGTCGCTGTCGTTGGCTGCGTCCAATCCGCTCAGTCAACGGTGATCGACTTGCTGACGTTCTTGGGCACATCGGGATGCACGCCGTGCCCATCGAATCCCAAGCGCTCCAAGTATTCCTGCTTGAGAAGGCTCATCCGCAAGGCTAGACGCTGCAACACCACCGTCGCCGAAAAGAAGAGCATCAGCTTGTCGTCAGTGCGCGGCAAGCGAATGTAGCTCGAGCGGTAGTAGGGGTTGTCTGCAGGAGGACGGCTGACGGCTTGCCTCAAGGCAGCGTTCTCTTCGGCGATCATTACACAACAAGCGCCCCTGATCTTGTGCGTGTTCACCTGAGACACCGTGAGCCCCACATCGGTCGGGTCGGAGCTGGTCACGAAGACGAGCGGATAGTCTTCGTAGAGCTCCCTCAACAAGTCCACTTTGGACACCACCTCGTCAAAAACCTTCTTCTCGTCAGAGCGCAGGGAGAAGGGAGTCGCACTGGGCTGCAGGCTCGCATCGGCTAGGGCATGACTGAGGCGACGTGCCGCAGCCAGGGAGAGGCCCTCGGCCTGCGCCAGCTCCAGCGCCTCCTCGATGCGCTGACTCAAAGCCCGAAAAGCGCGCATCACCTCGTCCA
>JAVFAO010000171.1:0-13658 GCA_034002465.1 Myxococcota bacterium | reverse complement strand
CCGACGTCGAAACCGGCAACGTCCTGCAGCCAAATGAGCACGAGACCGTCATCGTCACAGGCACGGCTGAAGAGGGAGAGTTTGCAGATGCCATCGCGGTAGAGGATGCCGCCAGCTCGGGCACCCACATTGTCGGGGCAGAGCCCCTGTCGATTGGCGATGATGCCAACCGGCAGCCCCGAGATGCGTCCCACGCCAGTCACCAGCTCGGTGCCAAAGCCGGAGAGGAGCTCGCAGAAGAGTGAATCGTCCAGCAGCCGCGCCAAGATCTCGAAGATGTCGTAGCTCTGGCTCGGCTCAGAGGGCAAGAGCTGCGCTAGCTCCGTGGGAGAAAAGAGCGGCGGCGCAGCGCAGACGCCGTGGCGATAGAATGGGTGTGCCGAGCTCGGGAGCTGCGCGACTTGCTGTCGGAGCATGGCGATGGCTGCCCGATCATCAGGAGCCCGAGCGTCGGCGCAGGCGCTTTGGTGCACATGGACGTCCGCCCCACCGATGGAGAGCGGGTCGATGAGCTCATGCTTGGCACCGCCAACCAGCGCAGCTCCTGCAATCACCATGTAGGCTTGCTCGCTCATGACCACGTAGTCGCTGATGATCGGCATGTAGCCACCACCTGCGATGCAGTCGCCCAAGACGGCGGCGAGCTGCACAACGCCAGCATCGCTGAGCAGGCTGTTCATGCGAAAGATTCCCCCGGCCCCTTGTGCGCCGGGGAAGCTGTGTCTTTGTTCGGGCAGGAAGAGCCCTGAGCTGTCCACCAGGTATACGACAGGAATCCGAAGACGAAGCGCCAGGGACTGGGCCCGCTGGATCTTCTCAGGGGTCCCAGGCCACCAGGCCCCGCTGGCGACGGTGTTGTCATTGCCGATGAGCATGACCCAGCGCTGCTGGACCTGTGCGATTCCCGTGAACACGCCTGCTCTGGGGGCCGTGCGGCCAGCGAAGCTGCGACCGTGATGGACCAAGCTCCCCAATTCGAAACGGCGGCTCCCGGGGTCGACCAAAGCGCTGAGGCGTTCCTCCAGGGTGAGCTTGCCTTTGGCGTGGACCCGCTGGCGGTACTTCTCACCCCATGCCAAGGCAGCGTCCGCACGCAGCGCGCTGAGCCGTTGTTCTCGCTCGAGAATTCGAGCCGCGTTGGCTTGGCGTTCTGGTGAAGCCTGCAGTGGCGAGCCAATAGGCAGGTAGGTCAATCGGGCCATCGAAAGCTCAGACGCTGCGACTGTGCAGGCCGCAACATGGTTTCGACACGAGGCGCAGAGAGCACGCACGACGGCGCGCTCACCAAGACCTTGCTCGACGCAAGAGAAAAGCACGAACCCTGTTCGCTGCCACAAGAAGTTGTGGGGAACAGGCCAAGCGCCCAATCAACAAGAAGTTGGGGGAACAGGCCAAGCGCCCAATCAACAAGAAGTTGGGGGAACAGGCCAAGCGCCCAATCAACAAGAAGTTGGGGGAACAGGCCAAGCGCCCAATCGACAAGAAGCGTAGCTCGCGAACAGCTCAGCGACCCAGCCCGAAGGGTGCGTCCAAGGATGGCGCAGAAGTCGTCGAGCCGTGCCTTCGAGTGATTAGATGCGCTGCGAGTAGTACTCGATGATCAGATTGACCTGAATCTGCAGCGGCACGTCTTCCTGGGCGGGAAGCGCCTTGAAGGTTGCTGTGAGCTGCTCGGCGTCGACCTCGAGGTAGCTCGGGCGCACCAACACAGGAGACTTGGTGCACTCGACGATCCAGTCGATCTTCTTGGAGCGCTCACGCAGGGTGATGACATCGCCGGGCCGCAGCTGGTAGCTGGGGATGTTCACCTTCTTGCCGTTGATGCGCATGTGACCATGCGTCACGAGCTGCCGAGCGGCAGGAATCGTGGGCGCAAAGCCAGCACGGAAGACGACATTGTCGAAACGCCCTTCGAGCAGCTGAAGCAAACGAACACCAGTGTCGCCCTTGGAGCGCGAAGCTTTGGTGATGTAGCGACGGAACTGAGCCTCTTGCACTCCGTAGTTCATACGGAGCTTCTGCTTCTCATCGAGGCGAGTTCGGTAGTCGCTTGCTTTGCGACGGCGCTGCGGACCGTGCTGTCCGGGGGCATAGGGCCGACGATCGAGACTCTTGCGAGTCAAACCGGGCAGCTGCTGTCCAAAGCGGCGAATGATCTTGACGCGCGGGCCAGTGTAGCGACTCATGACCGGGGGACTCTCCTAACTAAAGCCGAGACGGCGAGCGAAAAAGCCAGCGAGCCAACGCCACTGCGTCAGGCTCTTCATGGGCCGATTGCCTATACCCAAGCACACAACGTATGTCAAGCGCCATCCGCCAGCATTGTGTCTGTCGAACCTCTTCGTCGGGCGATGCCCTGCGTCAGTCCTTCAGTTTGCGTTGGATGGCGTCGAGCAGGACCGGCGGCAAGGCAGCGTTGTTGTCGATGGTCAGTACGCCATCGACTTGCTGTAGGTTGCCCAGGGAGATGTCCTGAAGCGCCAGATTGTCACTGACCGTGAGCTGCCCACCGATGCTGACGAGGCGGGAGGCAACGAAGCGCTCCAAGGCGTCGTTGAGCGCGATCGAAATGCCCTTGCGGACGCTGTCGAGCTCACCCATGTCGACCCGGGTGAGGGCGGTGTTATCCACGAACAGCAGTTCTCCATGGACGCTGCTGAGCTTGCCAAGCTCGATGGACTCGAGCCTCTTGTTCCCTAGCACCACCACATCACCCCGCACACTCACGAGCGTGGGGAAGGCGGCGCTCTCGAGTCCGACGTTGTCCTCGAGCTGCAGCCCTTGGCTCTCTGTCAAGGCCTCGAGTCGAAGCGTGCTCAGCGCGTCGTTGGCGGCAAAGAGGACGCTGCCAGCCTGGCTGAGCCGACTGAGATTGAGGGTGTGTAGCGCTGTGTTGGAGAGCAGGTTGAGCTGTGCCGCGAGGTGTTGCAGCTCGCCCAGCTCCAGCACCTGTAGACGGGGGTTGCGCGCAAAGACGATGCGATCCGCCGACTCCAAGCGATCCAGATAGACAGACTTGAGCAGCTCGTTGTCGGAAACCAGGATCATATCGCCAGCGCGAAGCAAGCGGGCCAAGGAGAGCTTCTCCAGCTTGGGACAGCGGTCGAGCTCGAAGCGACCCCCTAGCTCATGGAGCAGGGGTAGGCTGAGTTCGCTCAGGTTTTCGGCATCGCGCACCTCGATATCGCCGCTCACCCGCTCCAATGCTGGGAATTCCACCCAGCGCAGGGAGCGGTCGGTGATGACGAGATCGCCCTCGATTTCGCGCAAGCGAGGAAAGCGCACGTCGCTGCCTTCATCACTACTGTGCACCAGAAGCCGGCCTTGCACGGTCTCCACTGTGCTCGGATCAAAGACGGCTGTCTCGCCCTCGCTGTCCTCAACGCTTGGGGAGCTGAGCTGTTGTCCGTACAAGGCCAGCGCATCCGCTTGGCCCCAGTAGACAATGATGTCGTCTGGACTGCTCTCATCCAGCTCGCTCACTTCGATTCCGGGGGTCTCGAGAACTTGCTCGAGCTCAACGAGGCGGTCACGAAACTGGGGCTTGAGCTCGATGCTGGGGCGAAGTCTGAGCGGTTGCATGGTCGGCACCAAGTCGACATGGGGATAGCCTTTGTTCGTGAGCTCCGTCGCGATCCGGTGGCAGTTGAGCAGCGCCGCCTCACCAGCGGCGTTGATCAGCCGCAGTGAGAAAAAGCCTGTGAGCTCGCGAAAGCGAGGCAGCGCGCGAAGCGACTCTAGGCGTTCGTCACGGGCAGCGCTGTTGAGCTGGAGTTGGCCATCGCTGGTCTCCTGCATACTCTCGAGCACCGCGATGGCGCGCTCCTGTTCGCCGAGTCTGGCATAGACCGAAGCGAGCTCGATGCCGACCGCCTCCCCCTGACTCAGTGCCTCTTCGTACAGTATCGCTGCGGCGTCGTACGCGCCCGCCTCTTCCAGGGCGCGAGCGCGGTCTGGCAGGCTCGCCAGACTCAGGCCCACACGGGGCGAGCTGCCGTGTGGCTCGGGAGCAGCTACTGTCTTTGGCCCACAGCCCAGAAGAAGCAGGAGGCTGAAGACCCCCAGCGCCACTGCCACCAATGGGCCTCTGGCTTGGAGTCTGCTGGACTCGCTTCGCGCTGGGCTGGGCATCGTTTCAAAGCTCTGCATGCTCATGTCCTCGTCCACTTTCGCGAGCTGCTCGAAGTGCTCGTACCCACCTCAAAGCCTCCAGCTCGGCGCTCGTCACGTAACGCGCGTCGCTGGGATTCAAAAGAGCAGCGTGAACGATAGCCCGCCACCATTTGGCTGCGTCCACACGCCCATTGAGCTATCACTCTCGTCTTCGGTGTCCAGAAAGAGCCAGATGACGCTGGCGGTGATGAGAGCGAGCCCGCTGCCTAGGAGCACCGCACTGACCATCCGACCCGTGTCGAGCTCCTCGCTCAGCTCCACGGCTTGCTTGCATTGGCCGTTCCCACGCAAGCAGGACGCGCGCGCATCCTCGAAGTCCGACGCCGTGCCCAAAAGAACACCCTCGAAGATCAGGTCGGCCACCAGCAATGCTGCACCCCCTGCGCCCAGTCCCCAGGCCACGTAGCTCAGGTTGAGCCCGCATTCGGACTGGTGCCTCAGCAAGAGGGCATCTTGGCGCTCCCGTAGCTCCAGCATTTCCGGTAGCGAGAGTGCCTCGAGGCGGACCTGGGCGGGCTCACAGGCACCCTGGCTGAGCAGCGTTTCGATCGCGTCGAGCTCTTGTTGTGCGGCTCGCAACGTCGCCGCTTCTCGTTCGCTCGACAGGCTGAGCTGACGTGTTTCGATGGCGGCCTTCACCGCCTCGAGCTCCTCCTGGAAAACGGGTCGATCCGCTTTGCTGAGCACCGTCTCAGAGGACGAGGCTGCAGCAACTTGGGCCTGCTCATTTGCTGCAGCGAGATGTGCTTCGGCCTCGTCGAAGTCACCGCCATTGGCGGCCTGATTCGCGCTGCAGAGCATGCTCTCGGCGAGGCGCAGTGGAAGCTTCGCCTTGACGTCCGGCAACACTGCTTCTGCCTCGAGCAGAGACTGAAATGACTCGGTTGCGCGAGCACATTCGTCAGTGAGCTGCAGGCAACGCGCGAGCTGGTACTCGATAGTCCGAAGCGCGTTGTTTGCCGCAGGACGTTGCTCCTCCGGCAATTCGCCGCGCTCCAGGGCTGCCTCGAGCATCCCATGCGCGTCTTCATAGCGCTGCAAGGCAGCTCCATAGTCGGATGCAAGGAAGAGCTGGTGCGCATCCTCCTGCTGTTGCAAGAATAGCGCAGGGTCCCAGGCCCAAGCTTCAGTCGACAAGCCAGGAGCCAGCGTCAAGACGAGCAACAGCAGCGCGCGAAGGCCATTCATTTTGGGCCTTTTGTCGATGGGGCGCTTGGCCTGTTCCCCCAACTTTTTGTCGATGGGGCGCTTGGCCTGTTCCCCCAACTTTTTGTCGATGGGGCGCTTGGCCTGTTCCCCCAAGTTGTTGGCTTCGGACGCCGAATCGAGTCTGGCTCCACTCGCTTCCACAGCTCTCTCCGTGTCATACTCTCTCTGAGATGGCCACCGAGCCATGGTCTCTGATGCAAGGACGCCCTGTGTCTCAGCTCGACGATCGCTTGAACTGGTTTGCTCTCGGGCACCGTGCTCGCGCCAGCAGCAGTTGCTTCGCAATGGTGCGAATGTGCTTGCCTTTCGCTCGCTTTCCATGGGCATGGGGGGCGTACGGCTCCGGTATCACTCTGCAGGTGGGCGCGCGCCAGCCGCGACTTCTTGAGGGCTGGGTTGCAGCGAACGCTCCACGCGATCATATACCAATCCTCGAGAAGGGGGAAAGCTCTTTTGCTCCTCCTTCTCACGCTCACGAACAGCGAGCCCAGTCGAAGACGGGGGGAGCTGGAGAGCCATCCGCGCACTCTGAAGCGCGCCCCTCCCACGACAACGAACAAAGCCACACACGCTGGCTTCGCTGCCTTCGCTGTGGTCACTTGGTCTGTCGCCAAGAGGATGCCTGTAGCGTCGCTGGTGCACACCACCACGTTCAAAGCAATCTCCATGGATTCATCTTCGAAATCGCACTGTATTCCGTTGCCCCTGGCGCCATGGCCAGCTCCGAGGCGAGCACGCTCTTCACTTGGTTCGAGGGCTACGCCTGGCAAGTCGCAAGCTGTGCTGGCTGTGGCACGCACCTGGGGTGGCGCTTCGTGTCTGTCTGCTCTGCAAGCCATGCCTTGTTGCGTGCCATCCCTGGCACGCACCCTTCGGGCTTGCTTCGCAGCGAGTCTTCGCCTCCTGGCTACGACTTCTTTGGGCTCATCGTCACCCGGCTGAGCGAAGACGATTCGCCCAATTGAGCGCAGCGGCTGCATCCACTCCCAGCCGCCTACTCGCGGCCCTGCGAGGGCGGGAGCAGCGCTTCGGACTTGAGCACATTGGCGGTGTAGCGTTGACCCGTTGGGTCGGGCCGATGCCGACCGATGAAGACATGTTTGGAGTCTCGGCTCCACCCTTGCAGCTGCTCGTCGAGGTCGTTGCTGGTGAGCACCTGCAAGGATTGGGTGGGCAGGTGGAGGACCGCGATTTCGGTGTCGCCAATGCTCGGATCGTCCGCGTTGAGGCGAGCCCGCGAGCTGAAGGCGAGCCACTCTGCGTTGGGCGAGAGCTCGGCGTAGAGAAACGACAGCGGCACGAGGCGTTCATAGCTCCTCGTCGCGAGGCAGAGTCGACCGAGGAAGTCTCCGTCGCCAGCGGCTTCAGCGACATAGACGAAGCGGCCATCGGCGCTGGGCATGGGCTGGTCGAAGCGGCTCGGTGTGGGCTCTGGCTCGACCTCTTCTCCACCGTCGGAGGCTTCCTCGGGCTGCTCTTCGTTTGGCGGCGCATCGAGCACAGCCTCTGCGTCGTCTGCGGAGAGGAAGGGGTCGGTGCCCAGGAGCAGCTCGACGGCGCTGCTTTCGGTGTCGATGCGTACGATCGCGGTGCGCTCACTCTCCCCAATGGCGAGGTAGACGAAGCGGGGCCCGTCGCCGAATCGTGGGTAGCTCATGTTCCAATTGGCCTCGAGCAGCCGGCGTTGCGTGCCTGAGTCGAGCTCGATCAGCTCCAGTGTGCTCGGTGCCCTTCTCCGAGGGGATTCCCAAAAGACGACCCGCGAGCCATCAGGGGCGAGGCTCGGCGAGCTGTAGTAGTGGGAGGCGGAGCTGGCGAGCAGCTGCAGGCTGGCGTCGTCGCTGCGCACAGCAACCAACCACTTGGAGCGTTGTCGGTTGTCGAGCACCGCGGCGATGACCGAGCCATCGGCGCTGATTGCAGGTGCGCTGTAGAAGTTGAAGTGTTCAAAAATCAGTCGTCGACGATTTGCCTCATCGCTGTTGTTTGGTGAAAACGCCAAAAGCCGCTCGCTCTCTCGCCGGATGTCGTATTCCCCTGTGCTGACGAGAACGTCGACGAAATGCGGTTCCTCGAGGAACAGCAAGTCTTCACCTGGCAGTGCGCCGATGTAGTATTCCTCACTCAGGGGTGAGCTCAGGTTTTCGAAGCGCATGGGAGAGCTGTCCCTGGCTTCGCTGTTGCGTGCGGCGAGGCGGGCCTCATCAGCCCTGCGCTCGAGCTCCCTCTGATAATGCCCTGCTAGGCGAAAGAGAGGGTCGAAGCGGCCGCTGAGCTTGAGCTGTTCGCGGTCGAGCTTGGCGCTGCTTTGTCCCAAGGGAGCGATTCTGGGCAGGCTAGACAAGGCGGCAGCGATGGGGGCGAGGCTCGCCTGGGTTGCCCTATAGACCACGTCCTGCATGGCCTCCTCGCCGGTGCTGCCCCACTCGAAGAAGAGAAGTGTAGCCTCGATGGGGTGGTACTTGCCCTCCTCGACGTCGCAGTAGTCGGCGCTCAAAGCGATGGAAAAATCGGTGCTATGTAGATCGAGTGGGGCGCTGTGCTGGATGGCCAGGTCCAGCCGCAGCACGGTGCTGGCACCAAAGTCGGGGGCGAGCGAGCACGCGTTGTCCCAATCAATCTGCTCAAGAAAAGCTTCGCGTTCTTCGCTCTGGCCGAGGGCGAGCTCGAAGCCCAGCGCTCGCAGTGCCTTGCCGCATTCCTTCTCGAGCGCCCAAGCGGCGTTGTCACGGCTCCAGGAGTAGGCGAGCTGCCCGTTTTCGTTACTGCTGCGAACGATGAGCAGCACGCGGTCCAGATGGATTTCTGGGCGGCTCAGGTGGTAGACCAAGGCCGCGGTGGCGCCGCCGAAGAGAAGGACGAGGAGCAGCACCAGCGGCCATCGTCGGCGCATGCTGCGCTCGGCTTGGTGGGTGTCGACGTCCTGAGCGTCGAGCGCTGGCGAAGTGGTGCTTGCCGAAGTGGGGGGGATCGGGTTGTCGTCTGACCCCACCTGGCTTGCTTCGGATGGCGGTTGGTCGAGCGCTTCGCCGTCGTTGTGCATGGACTCAGCGCGATCTGGCTCGCTCATGTCAGGACCTTCTCGAGCTCATGCGCGACGCAGCAATCAAGGTCCCTTCGGCGTGTTGTTGCGCGTCATCCGTGGCGCGCACCCTTGGGGCTTGCTGCGCAGCGAGTCTTCGCCCCCTGGCTACGGCTTGTCGTCGATACCTCGAATGACGAACTCGACGCGTCGGTTGCGCGCACGGCCTTCTTTGGTGTCGTTGGTGTCGATGGGGCGCTCCTCGCCGTAGCCGATGGCGTTGAGTCGACTGCTCTCGACGCCTGCTTCGATGAGGTAGCTGCGTACTGAATCCGCACGCTCCTGTGAGAGTTTCTTGTTCATCGCCTCGTCGCCTCGGTCATCGGTGTGACCTTCGATGTCGATGAGGCCGACGTGTGGGTTGGCATCGAGTACGCGGGCGACCTCGTCGAGCAGCGCGTAGCTCGAGGGGAGGATGACCGCTTTCCCAGTTTCGAAGAAGACCTGCTCGCGGATCTCGAGTTTTCCGTGTCGTACCGAGACCTTGGCGTTGGGGTCGTCATCGGGGCAGCCATCTTCGTCGTCGATGCCGTTGAAGATCTCCGCCTCGATGGGGCAGCCATCGACCACATCGGGGATGCCGTCTTGGTCATTGTCGGGCTCTGGGCAGCCGTCTTGATCGAGCCAGCCATCGAAGTCTTCCGGTGAATCAGGGCACTTGTCGACGTGGTCGGGGATGCCGTCGGCGTCGCGATCGTTGTTGGGGCAACCAGACTGGTCGACCTGTCCGGGTTGGCCGAGGAAGGGGCAGCGGTCGAGATTGTCTGGGACGCCGTCGCCGTCACTGTCGACAGGCTTCTTCGTCCGGCACCGGTCTGGGATCTGCTCGGGCGGCGTGGTCTCTGGATCGGGGCACTCCTCGATTTCGGAGAGGTAGCCACCGTAGTCGTAGTCGTGTGCCCATGCCCCGCCGGAGACCCATTGCCAGCCGATGCCGACGATGGCTCTGATGCTGGGTGAGCCCATGCCCGTGGTCCCGGCCCCCAGGGCGCCGGTGACGGCCAAGCCTTCGAGGATGCCTGGCTCTTTCCAGAGGCGGTAGCGGAATCCAAGCTCCGCTTCGACGGGACGCTCCTCACTGCTGAGCGCCTCGTTGGCACCATCGACGGTGATTTCGCTATGGATTTCGAGCAGAAGGTCCAGGTCTTCGCTGAAGAACGGGATGGCTGCTGCGCCTGAGAGCAGCAGAGAGTGACCCATCGTGTAGTTCTTCACCACCGCTGGCTCTGGTCGATAGCGGAAGCCCAGGTTGCCTGCCATGCGGACCTTGCCCCAGGGGTTGAATTCGATGGCCGAGATGATGTCGAAGCTGACACCGTCGTCACCAAAGAGCGCCTTGGTGTCGCCGGTTGGGGCGGTGACGATGGCGATGAGGCCGAGGCCGACAGGAAAATCGCCGAGTCGCAGGATCCGCCCTTTGGCGGCAAAGCGCATGTCGCCCAGCCCTGCCTCGTCGCGCAACTGTTCGAAGGGCATCTCGAGGATCGAGGTCCCCGTCCCAATCCCGACGGGAAGCACGATGCCGAGCTCGAACCATTCGAAGAAGGACATGCTGAACATGAAATCGGCAAAGAGCTGATAGTCGATGGCGGCTTGCAGCTCAGCCCCCGAGGAGTGCCGAACGAGCAGAGGATCATTGGCGTAATTGAAATAGAAGCCGCCGTTGAAGCCCAGGTGCTCGTCGATGAGAGAGCTGTGCACCATCAGAAAGTCCGAGGCGAACGGGGAGGGCCGCCAGCGCTGGAAGTTGGCCTCTGGCAGCTGCTCGGTGCTCTGGGCAAAGCTGATCGAGGCTTGGGTGAGGGTAAACAGGAAAGCTGCAACGCCGAGCGCCGCCACGAGGCGTGGGAGCGGGCTGAGATGAGGACGGATCGGCATGGGTGAAGATCTCATTGCATTCGTTCGCTTTCGGACACGACCATTCGACAGCGTCAATTCTGTCGGAATGTCGAGAAGTTGGGGGAACAGGCCAAGCGCCCAATGGACAAGAACTTGGGAAAGCAGGCCAAGTGCCCAATCAACAAGAATCTGCGTGCCCTTCGCTTAGTTTCGGTTGCAACAGGGAAGCGCTGCGAGCAACGCCCCGAACCAGCGCGCATCATAGTCCGAGCACGGCCGCGGCCACAAGGGCTCAGAACGCAGCGTGCTCAGCTCGGCTCAGAGGGGAGGGCCTTCGTGCGCGTCGTGCTCAAGCTCGGACGCAGCAAGTTTTGACGCCACAACGCGAAGCGCCCTGCGGGCACACTCTGGTACTCCACTACGTCGGGCATGTCGGCCGCGTCAACGCCGAGCACCTCGGCCGCGTTGGTCCGCAAGCCTGCGAGCACGCGGCGAGCGAGCGGCACGAAAGCACTCTCGGGGATGGCAAAGTGCTCGGCGATGGTGCCGGGCAGCACATAGACCTGCTTGGGCTGCTGCGCGAGCGCCGTCGCGAGCTGCGCTGGGCTCAGGCGCGGGCTGAGAATGTAGCCCAAGGGGGCATAGACGTTGGGCGCGAGCAGCCGTAGCTGCATCCCGAGCGGCACCCACTCGAGCTGAGTCTTGTGCGTGATCATCACGCCTTGGCGCGTCAGCGCAATGCGGTACTCGTCGAGCGCCTGTTGGGGAAGCCCAAAGATGAGTCGCTTCAGCCACTCCAGCTCTCGCGGGTGGTTGATCCAAGCCGCAGTCGCGGGCTCGAAGTGTGGCGATTGGACGGCGACGAGGCTGACCTGCAGCTGCAGCGCCTCGGACAGTGGGCGGCCCAGAAGCTGCTCATCTGCTGATTCGATGGGGGCTAGCTGCTGGGTTCTGGGCTCTGAGCTGAGCCGGAACGCCTGGGCCCGGGCATGTTCGATGTCGACGAAGGCGAGCTGGCTTGCATCGCAGCGATCGACGGCGTTGCGGCTGCCCGAAAAGAAATGAATCGTGTCGCCCTCGAGGAATCGAACGCAGCTCTCCAAGGCAAAGGGGTGGGTGTAGCCCCTCTCCACGTAAATCGACGGATTGACTGCGTGATAGACCTCTACACCAGGCATCTCTTGCAGCATGCCGTAGAACGATCGCGGAGGGTTCTGCACGTCGAAGAGGTAGAAGCTCTCGGCTTGGTCGAATTTGCCTTTGGGTTCTCTGACCACCTGAGCGATGCTCGCGCTCAGTTTTCGCCGCCAGAGCAGCGCTTGCATCGGGGCGCGCAAGCCCATGGGCAGCTTGAGCATGCAGCGGGCGTGCTCGCTCGGCTTGCTGCGCAGCAAGGCCAGGTCGAAGAGCAGGCTGTTGAACGCAATCTCTCCGTCGAGACTGAATTTGTCGGCGGCATGGCGGTGATAGAAGACAGGGCCTTCATCCCATTTGACGAGCTGCTCTGCGTCGTATCCGATCGGAGATTGGCGGTCGCGGTAGGGCACGAAGTGCGGCCATGAACCGGTGAAAACTTCGCCGCGCAGAATACGAGCGATCTGTGCTGCGGCATCGAGCTGGTAAGAACCTTGAACGGGTAGGTCAACGATGAACTCCAGACCGTGAGTGCGACTGCGGATCTTTAGGATACGTAGCGACTGGGCCATGGTGTCCAGGCTGTGCTTGTGTGAATAGGACTGAAAAAAGGCCACCACGTGCGGCAGGATCGCGAAGCGCAGCACCCCTCGCTCGCCTGTGGCCAGGCCGCGCGCGTCGATGCGCAACGTGGGAACGCGAAACAGTTCTTGGTTGAGCGAGAGTGGGCGAATCATCTCTTGGTCTCCGAACGGTGGCGTCAACGAGTGGCTGCAACAGTCTCCTCGTTTGGTGCCCTGTCATGCTATCGTGAGTTGGCGCTGGCGCCAAGCCTGACGCGCAGTCGCATGCTCGAGCTTGGCGTCCCCACCCACAATGCGAGCGGAATGCAGCACGTCTTGCTAGCCCCTAATGCCTTCAAGCACGCCCTGAGCGCGCGTGCCGCTGCGCAAGCCATGGCGCGTGGCGTCATCCGCGCATCGTCTTCAGCCGTGCTTGACCATATGCCCCTCGCCGACGGCGGAGACGGTACCCTCGAGCTGCTCGCTGAGCGCTTCGCGGCCCAGCGCCTGCGGGTTCCTGCCCGACTCGCCTCGGGAGAACACGCTCACGTCGAGCTGGCCCTCTTCGGCGCGCGTCCACTCGTCTTGCATTCGTTCGCTCTCGGGCACCGACCTCGCGCCAGCGACAATTCCTTCGGAATGGCGCGAGGATGCGTGCCCTTCGCTCACATTCGATTGCATCCTTGGAGTGGAGCGAGTCTTGTATTCAATGAACCCTGCCCAGGGGCGATCATCGAGAGCGCCTTGAGCTGCGGGCGGAGCCCTGGTCGCGAGGTGCTCTCGGCGAGCACTTGGGGTGTGGGAGAGCAACTCGACTGCGTCTTGCGTCGGTATCCAGCTCATCGTCGTATTCTCATTGGCCTGGGTGGGAGCCTGAGCGTCGATGCCGGCGCAGGTGCGCTCCAGGCCTTGGGAGCTTCGTTGCTCGATCGCCATGGACGGCCCATTGCGCCAGGTGGAAAGGGGCTGCTGTCACTGCATCGGCTCGAGCTCGACGCCGCCCTGCGCCGATTACGTGGAGTGGAGCTCTGCGCCCTCGCCGACGTCGACAACCCCTTGCTGGGACCCAGTGGTGCTCGGATGTACATGGCACAGAAGGGCGCAACAGCGTCCGAGGAGGCGGTGTTGGAGGAGGGGCTCCAGCGCTTTGCCGAGCTTGCCAAGTCACAGTGCGGCGTAGAGCTCGGCGCCGAGCCGGGGACGGGGGCAGCGGGGGGCCTCGGGGCGGCGATGCTGTTGTTGGGGGCGCGTTTGTGTTCCGGGGCCGAGAGCGTGATGAGCCTGCTCGATGCAGAGCAGCGGATTGCGGCGGCACAGCGTGTCTTGTCTGCCGAAGGCTCGCTCGATGTCCAAACGGGCCACGGCAAGGTGCTCGCGGTGTTGGCCAAGCGCTGCGCTGTCGTGGGCCGGCCTCTGGATGTCTTCGTGGGGCGTCTCTGCGTTGACCGAGCTGCGCTGGATGCCCTGGGAATTCGCCACGCTGTGGACCTCAAACGGGGCGCGCCGCTCGACACGCCCGCGCAGCGTGCGGAGGCGATGGCCGCCACGGCAGAGCGCCTGGAAGAAGCGGTCGTTCAGAGCTCTTGGGGCTGAGCAGGACTGCCCAGCGCACGAACGAGGCGGTGTGCGCGCTGCATCGCCAGCTCCCGTGAGGCACG
>JAVFAO010000170.1:0-13675 GCA_034002465.1 Myxococcota bacterium | reverse complement strand
TTGCGACGCTGCCCGGCAGCGCTGCGTCACCGGCGAGGAGACCGCCTGACGATGAAGCACTCGCACATTTGGGATTCCGCTGTCCACCCTGCTCGGGTGGCTGCGGTGAGCGTTGGAATCTGTTTGCTCTCGCTGGGCGTGCTCTCGAGCGGCCGCACCATCGATGGCCCTGAGCGCGGTGGGTGTGAATGTGCCGAGGCCAGCCACTGCGGCGAGGGCAACCATTGCGTCAATGGGAGCTGCTGCGAGCTGGTCGAGACGCCTTGGATTGTGGCCACTCGCGGATTGGGTGACAGCTGCGTCACCGCCCTCTATCCGACATGGGTCTTGGGCGATGAGCCCGAGCAGGGCTCCGGGGGCTTGCCTGGCACCATCAGTGGGGACGCGCTGAGTGCGCGCTCGATCCTGTCAGGGTTCATGGTGCAGGGCTACGATGTGAAGGCGGATCCTGCGGCGGACCAAGCGGCACAGAGCTCCTATGCGCTCTATGCGCGAAGCTTCGCACACTTCAGCGCGAGATCATCATGAGCAACGAAGCGTCGCCGCGACGGCGCGGCCCTGTCCGGGCCACATCAGTCGCTCTCCGGGCACCATCCATTGCGCTCCTCGCCGCCCTTTCCCTCGCCACGATTGGGTGCGGTGCGAGCCGCGACACCATCGTCGGCCGCGGTCACCTCATCGACGACGTCGAGTTCGAGGGCGTTGAGCGCTTCGGCAAAGAGACGCTCCTGCGCCACCTCTTCATGGGTGAGACGAGCTGGATCCCCCTCACCCCCGACTACTACCACGACGAGGCGCTGCTCGCCGTCGACGCCAAGCGCGTCAAGGAGCTCTACGCGGCGTACGGGTACTACGACGTCCGCGTGCTCGAGCTCAGCCTCGTGCCCGACGACGACGACGACGAGGTCGACATCCTTCTCCGCGTCGAGGAGGGTGAGCCTGTACGCATCGCCAAGCTCGACCTGGTGTGGGAGGACGCGACCGAGCTTCCCGACGAGGCGCGCACCGAGGTCGAGGCTTTGGTGGGCATCGCGGTCGGTGACCCCGTCGAGGTGCCGACGATCAACTCCGCCATCGGCAAGCTGCGCACCGCGCTCCTGCAGCTCGGCCATCCCCTGGCGCGGGTCAGCGGCGGCGCCACGGTCGATCTGGCCGAGCGAAGCGGTGAGCTCGCCTTCACCCTGACCCCGGGGCCCTTCGCCAGCATCGGCGCCGTGCGTTTCGAGGGGCTGCGCGAGGTCCCCGAGGAGCTTGTGCAGAACGAGATCGAGTTCGTCCTTGGTCAGCCCTTTTCGCCCGCGCGGGTCAAGCAGATTGAGCAGGCGATCAAGGCTATGCGCGTATTCAGTTGGGTCGCAACCCTGCCGCCCGAGACGGTCGAGGACGGGCGCGTCACCCTCACCGTGCGGCTGAGCGAAGCCGACCCACAGAGCATCGCCGTCGGCGTGCAGCTAGCGCTCGAGACCACGCGCTGGCAAGAGCAAGCCCGCATCGACTACACCCACACCAACGTCTTCGGCAACCTCACCCGCCTCGACTTCAAGACCATCGCCGGTTGGGCCGAGCTGCCCAACCCGTGGGCGCCGGATCTGCACGGCCCCGTGCTCTCCGTATCCCCGTTGTTCACCAAGAAGGGCTGGCTCGAGAAGCATCTGCTGTGGGGCTTCGGCCCACGCTTCGAGGTCGATGTCGAGGAAGGCTATCAGTACTACTCCCCGTCGAGTCGCCTCAGCGTTAGCCGCTGGTTCGATGGTTGGCTGCTCGCGAGCGTGAGCCAGAACTTCCGCATGGTCGACTTCTTCAACGTGAGCCCCGAGCTCGACGCCAAGAGCTCGCTCCTCGGCCGCGACTTCCGCGATCCCTACTTGCTGAGCGACGTCGAGCTCGCGGCGCAGGGCTTCTGGCTCGACTCCATCACCTCACCCCGCAACGGCGCCGCCGCCGAGCTGCGCTACAGCGTCGCCACGGCCTACCTCGGTAGCGACTTCGACTTCCACAAGCTCGTGGCGCTTGTGCGCGCCTACTGGGAGCCGGTGGCGTGGATTCGCATCGCTACCCGCGTGTCGACGGGCCTCATGGTGACCTTCGGCGACAACCCTGGCTCCCCCTTCAACCGCCGCTTCTACCTCGGCGGCGCCAACTCTGTGCGTGGCTGGGGACCGCGCAAGCTCGCACCGCGTCTCGAAGAGTGCGACGACGGCGGCGACTGCGCCTCGGTCCCGGTTGGCGGCTACACCATGGTCCAAGGCAACTTCGAGATCCGCTTCAACGTCATCGGCCCGGTCTGGCTCGTCGGCTTCGTGGACGTCGGCGACGTGCAAGCTGACGAACTGACCTACGTGCCCGAGGAGTGGAACTTCTCCGCCGGGCCGGGCCTTCGTGCCGAGACCCCCGTCGGCCTGGTGCGCCTCGACTTCGGCCTGCGCCTCAACGACACCGGTGTGTACCCCGACGAGCCGAGCTGGGGCCTCTACTTCGGACTTGGGGAGGCCTACTGATGACTCGCCATCACTTCGATCGACACCCTCTCCGAAGCTCGCTTCCGACTGCGCGCGCAGGCCGCGTAGTCGCCACCGGACTGCTGCTTTTCCTCGCGGCGCTTGCACGTCCGGCCCTGGCCCAGTCCGAGCCCAGCCCGAGCGATGCGGAGCTGCGCCAGCTCCTCACCGAGGCGAGTGACGCGCGCGTGAGCTACCGCATCGGCGTCGCCGAGCTTGTGAGCAACGAAGCTCGCCTCGCCGCCTTCGATGGCAGCGCCGAGGTCGAGCTGAGCGCCCTCGGCGCCGAGCTCGGTGTGCACCAGCTCGTGCGCGTGCACATCCCCGAGCTGCGTTGGCAGGGGCTTGCCCTCGGCGCCGTGGAGCTCGAGCTCTGGCGCAGCGCCAACGCCCCGGAGGCAACCCTCGACGTGCGCGTGCACGACGGGCTGTTGACGCTCGACGCTGCGCTGAGCCTCGACCTCCGGCTCGACGCGGGGCGGCGCGAACTGGTCTGGGCCGATGGTCCGGTCACCGGCAGCGCCACGGCCAGCCTGAACGACCTGGGGGCCTTCACCCGCCTCGTCGGCCTGCCGTTCGACGGCGTCCTCAGCCTGCAGGCGAGCCTCGGCGGCAGCAGCACCGAGCCCCAGATCGAGCTCACGGCAGAGATCGCGAACCCGAGCTGGGAGGGGACACCACTCCCCATGTTCGCCGCGAGTTGGCGCCACGACGCTGGCCAGAGCACGCTGCAAGCCAGACTCGGGCCGCTCGAAGCGTTCGTCGGCAGCCTCGAACTCGAGCTGCCCCTGAGCCTCGACCTGCACGGCTTGACGATGAGCTGGCGCGACGCCGAGCCGGCCCGCTTGGCCGTGGAGCTCCCAAGCATCGACGCCGCCTTCCTGCGCCCGTGGTATCGCCTCCCCGTCGGCGTCGAGACGGCCTTGGCCTTCAGCCTCTCTGGTGGGGGCAGCCTCGACGCCTTCCGTCTCGACGGCAAACTCGCAGGCGAGCTCCAACGCGAAGGGATCGAGCCGCTGCCGCTGGCAGTGGAGCTCGTGGTCGAGGCCGCCGAACAGCAAGTGAGTGCTCGCTTGGGCGATGACGAAGTCGTGCTCGCGCTGAGTACCGCCATTCCCTTCGCTGGCCTCCGTCGTGGCACGGCGCGCATGGACACGGCGAGTCTCGCGGGCGAGCTCGCACTGGCGTTGCCCCTCCAGACCCTCGCCCCGTTCGTGGCGACGGGACTGGATACACTCGAAGGCGCGCTGCAGGGCTCGGTGGCGATCAGCGGCAGCCTCGGCGCGCCGAGCTTCGACGGCAGCCTGAGCCTGGCCGACGGTGCGGTGACGGTGCTAGCGCTCAACCGCCGCCTCAAGAAGCTGGCGCTCGACGCACAGATCGCCGGGGACACCCTCACCCTCGCGAGCCTCACGGCCGAGTCCGAGCCAGGCACACTGAGCGGCACCGGTAGCCTACGTTGGCAAGCGACGGGCCCCAAAGCGACCGCGGAAGCGCCGTTGTGGAGCGCTTGGCGTCTCGATGGCGAGCTCGTCCTCACGCTCGACGCTTTCCCCTTCGTGCAGGAGGGCTTCCCGGTCGGCCTGCTGACTGGCGAGATGGCCGCGGTGCTCGAGGCCGAGCCCAACACCGCCGAGCTCGCGCTCACGCTTGGGGCGAGCGAGCTCAACCTGACGAGCGAGGAGTTACCCAAGACCGTCGCGATTCCGACCAACAATGCCGTGGCGATCGTCGACCCGAGCGCAACCGACGAGGCCATGATCGTGCGGCCTCGAGGGCGCTGGGTGTTGAGCGTGGCGCTGGCCGAGCCACTCGCCGTGCGTGGTCCTGCGGCCGAAGTCGATCTCGTCGGCAAGCTCATCCTGACGCGTGAAGAGGATCTCGTGCGCGTCGACGGCGGCTTCACGACCAAGCCCGGCGGCTGGTTCGAGCTCTTCGAGAACCGCTTCGACGTGCGCGTGGGGCAAGTGAGCTTGGCCGAAGGCGTGATCGGCGCCTCGCGGGTCACGGCCGATGGCAGCAAGCCACCGCGCGACCCCAACGCTGCGCCAGAGGCCGCCCCCCTCGAGCCGATAGCGGAGATCGTCGCGCACGGTTACGTCGTGGACACCTACGTGCTCGTCAAGGTGCACGGCCCCATGCGTCGCCCCGAGCTCGTACTCGCCTCGATTCCGGCGGTGCCCGAGTACGAGATCATGACCCTCCTCGTGACCGGCCGAGTCGATGCCGTCGACGAGCGCAACGGCAACGTGCGGCGACAGGTCGCCAAGCTCGTCGAGCGCTACCACAACCCGTCGCTCAAGCGACAGCTCTTCGACCGCCTCGGTGTCGACAACCTCGGCTTGGGCTTCGGTGCCTCGGTGGCGAACCCCATCCTCACCGTCGGCAAACAGCTCACCCGACCGCTCTACGTCGAGACGGTGTACCACCACGCCGCGCCGCCCGACACGAACATGATGGAAGGCCACGTCGAGTACCGCCTAGGCTCGGAGTGGAGCTTCGACACCGTCTTCGGCGAGGCTGGCGAAGGCAGCTTCGGCGTGTTCTGGAAGACGAGCTTCGGTGGGCCACCGCTGCCCGAGCCGCCCGACGAGGGCTGGGGCCTGAGCGACCCGACGGCACGACGCGCCGACGATGACGACGACGACGTGCCCAACCCCTTCGACCGCTGCCGCTTCATCGCCGAAGATCGCGACGACTTCCACGACGACGACGGCTGCCCCGACCCCGACAACGACGGCGACGGCATCCCCGACGAGCTCGACGCGGCCCCGCTCGAGGCCGAAAGCTTCAATGGCTTCGAGGATGCTGACGGCGCACCCGACGTCGCCCCGCAAGCCCTCGTCGACTACCACGGCACGGTACGCAGCATGCCCTTCGACTCGGGCGAGGCCCAGCTGCCGCCGGAGGCTGAGCGCATCGTGCGCGCCTGCCTCAGCTTGGCCGGCAGCGATCCGGCAGTGCGCATCATCGCGCGGGGCCACTCCGACGACATTGGCGACGAGCGCAAACGACAGCGCGTCTCGGAGCGCCGCGCCGAGAGCGTGGTGAGCTACCTGCGCGGGCAACAGCTTCCGGCCGAGCGTCTGCAGAGCGTGGGCATGGGCTCGTCGCAACCCCTCGTCGACGGCGACGATGAGGTGGCGCGAGCGCGCAACCGACGCGTCGAGATCGAGCTCCTCTGGGAGCCGACCTTGGCCACGCTGCCAGCGAATCCCGACGCCGCCGACCTCGCGCCTCCGCAGTAGCGCCGGGCCACCTCCTCGTCGAGCACCGCCAACGCCTTCGCGTCAACGAGGCTGGTGGTCGCGGCCCTCTGCTTTCTCCCCTGTATCCAGCCCGAAAACTGAAAACTGACCCCAGCGTTTGACGCCCCTCCATCCTTGCGCGTAGCTACCGTGTGACACGGTGTTCGACAGTGCGCTCGAGGATGGACATGTCAGTCATCTTCGACGCCCTCAACGACCCGATGATGCGCGTGCGCGCCAATCTCGTCGCCCTCTACACGCTGCGCGACCGAAGCGCGGTGCTGTGCCCGTTTTGAGGCGCTGTTGCGCTGCGTTGCCATCGAGCGCTGAGCACTCCTCTCATTCGTCTCGCCTTCGTCTCGCCTTGTGTTCCTGACCTATGAAACAAGTGTTCCCTCGCCAGCTCTAGACGCAGGGCCCGCTCACCGCTAAGCTCTTGGGCGCGCGGCGATCTGCCGTCGGGCGCGGCCACTGGGGCCTTGCGATGCTGCCCGGCAGCGCTGCGTCACCGGCGAGGAGACCGCCTGACGATGAAGCACTCGCGCATTTGGGATTCCGCTGTCCACCCTGCTCGGGTGAGTGCGGTGAGCGTTGGAATATGTTTGCTCTTGCTGGGCGTGCTCTCGAGCGGCTGCACCATCGATTGCTATGAGCGCGGTGAGTGTGAATGTGCCGAGGCCAGCCACTGCGGCGAGGGCAACTATTGTGTGAACGGGACCTGCCGCGAGCTGGTCGAGACGCCTTGGATCGTGGCCACCCGCGGATTTGCTGACAGCTGCGTCACCGCTGGCCAGTGCAAGAGCGGCTACTGCTTGCCTCAAGGGCCAGGCAACGGCGGCGTCTGCACGCAGCGTTGCGAAGCCCAAGACTGTCCCGAGGGCTGGCAGTGCAAGACCTGGCTGAGCGACTCGTCGCTCGGGCCGCGTGCGGTCTGCGTGCAGGAAACGGTCGAGCAGCTCTGCGAGAGCTGCAACGTCGACGCGCATTGCAATGCGGTGGGTGATCTGTGTTTGGAGCTGGACAACGAATTCGTCTGCGCCCGCGATTGTAGCCGAGAGGCATGTCCTTCTGGATACGCCTGTGAGGACGTCGAGACGGTGTACGGTGTTGCTAGACAGTGCATCCCTGAGGGTAGGAGCTGTGATTGCGCAGAGGCTACGTTGGGGCTGACGCGGAGCTGCGACGTTGCCAACGAATACGGGCGCTGCTTTGGTCGCCACCAGTGCGCCGCTGGCGAGTTTGGTCCCGAGTGGGGGCCTTGCGATGCCGAGGAGCCCCGTTCGGAGCTCTGTAATGGTATGGACGACGACTGTGATGGGCTACAAGACGATCTCGATCCGAGCATCGACGTATCCGAGCTCCCTGCAGATCCTCCGTATCCTTTCTGTATCGAGTCTGGCTGTGCTGGTCGATGGAGCTGCGGTGCCAATGAAGATGGGACGGCATACGGTTGGCACTGTGACGCCACCGATCCTGAGAGAGAGCTGTGTAACGCTCAGGACGACAACTGCGATGGGCAGATCGATGAGCCCTTTGTCGATGAGCTCGGCCGCTATGTCAGCGTCGAGCACTGTGGTGCCTGTCAGGTCGATTGTCGCGAGCTCGTTCCTCGGCTCGCCCGAGACGAGGAAGGGGCAGTGCTCGAGGATGCGGTGACCTGTGCGCTACGTGATGAGGCCCCGATTTGCGTGCCGCTGCGTTGCGAAGCCGGCTTCTATCCCTTCCCAGAGCTGCGCCCGGTGACCTGTGCCCGCTTGCTCTCACCCGTATGCCAGCCATGCGCTGCCGACAGCGACTGTGGGACCAGTTGGGACTGGTGCGCCCAGTTTGCCGACGATCCGGGGATGCATTGTGTGCAGAGCTGCGCTGCCGATTCTCCATATGAGAACTGCACCGGCGCGACGGGAATGCAAGACTGCTGTCCTGATGGCTACCTCTGCAGCGCCACCGACAGGGGGCCAGCCTGTGTTCCGCTGGGGGAGACCTGCACCTGCAACGCGTTGCGTGAAGGGGTGAGTCGCAGCTGCATCGCCGAGGGCCCGATGGGGATCTGTCAGGGCGAGCAGCTCTGCACGCTGCAGGCGCCACTGGACTTCGAGTGGAGCGCCTGTGAGCCCTCTGCGGTGGTGGTCGAGGTCTGCGATGGCCAAGACAATAACTGCAACGGTGAGATCGACGAGGATTTCGTCGACGAGTTTGGCCGTTACGTTACCGACGAGCACTGCGGCGAGTGCAACATGAACTGCCCCTCTCGCTACAACCCAGAGAAGCTGCACGCGATGGGTGCCTGTGTGGACGAGGGCGGCGAGCTGGCTTGTCGCTTCGTGGGTTGCACCGAGGAGAGCTGGGGAGCCGGCGGTGTTTGTCGGGCTGACGAGGACTGTGAGCTTGGCTTGGTCTGTGATCCGGTCGCGCATTTCTGTGTCGACGCCGCTTGCCATGAGGCGAGCTGTGGTCCGAGCTGCACGAGCAACACGGACTGTCAGTCCCGCTTTGGGGCGGCACACAAGTGTGAGCAGGGGCATTGCGTGGTGGCCTTGCGTTTTCACAACCCGAACGAGCTTGTCGCCGATGGTTGCGAGTGTGCTCAGGCGATCGGCGACGCCATTGACGAGCCCGACCTCTTCGACGCCTATCCGCCGCCGGGACAGAACTACCTGGATCGCGACTGCGATGGCGTCGATGGTGAGATTGCGCGTTCACTCTTTGTCTCGTCTGATTCGTTGTCCTCTCAGGGGACGCTGCAGAACCCCTATCGGACCATCGGCGAGGCGATGGCCGCCTTCGATCCGGCGCGCCACGTGGCCATTTTGGTGGCGGCGGGGCGATACCGTGAGAACGTGGTGCTGCGCTCGGGAGTGCGGCTCTATGGCGGCTATGCGCTCGATTTCTCGAAGCGCGATGTGGCGCTCTACCCGACATGGGTCTTGGGCAACGAGCCCGACCAAGGCGCGGGCGGTCTCCCGGGCACCATCAGTGTGGACGCGGTGAGTGCGCGCACGATCCTGTCTGGGTTCATGGTGCAGGGCTATGACGTGAACGCCGATCCTGCGGCGGGCCAAGCGGCACCGAGCTCCTACGCGATCTATGTCCGAAACTGCGACCAGCGTTTGGAGCTGTACAACAACTTGATCATCGGCGGTCGAGGCGGTGATGGCCCAGACGGCACGGTGGGCAAGGCCGGGGAAAACGGCGGTGCTGGCGGGCGTGGCTTGGACTCGTGGGAATGCCCGACGGCAGACTGCGCCGGCCTGACACGCTCTGGAGGTACGGGCGGCAACAACGCGAGCTGCTCGGCCTCAGCCGGACGAGCAGGCGCGATGGCGCGCGACTGGAATTACGGCCAACAGGACTATCCTGGATTTGGCAAAGATGGCGAGGGCGGTGTCAACAACACGTACCAGCACTCCGACCCCAGTCAATACGAGCTGTGCAAGTACGACTGCTCAGTGGGCAGCAGCGACACCTTGTCGAGTAACGGTGGCGCAGCCCAGGCAGGAGACGAGGGCAGCGCTGGGGCGCCTGGTATTGCTTGTAGCAACGCCTTTGGCAGCGTGAGCAATGGGCTCTGGAGCCCTTCTGCGGCGAGCGCTGGCACGCGCGGCAGCGACGGGGACGGTGGTGGCGGCGGTGGCGCCGGTGGCGCGGTCGTCAACAACAACGTCTGGACGGGTTGCACCATCGGCCTTCCTAACGGCGATCTGGGGGCCTCGGGCGGTGGCGGCGGCGCTGGCGGCTGTGGTGCCACGGGTGGTGGCCGCGGTGGCGCTGGGGGAGGCTCGTTTGGCATTTTCCTGTTCGTCGACACCTCGCTGTCAAGCTGGCCCAAGCTGCAAGGCAATCGTATTCGGCGCGGTTTTGGCGGCGATGGCGGTGAGGGTGGTGGTGGTGGCCAAGGCGGTTTGGGCGGGCAGGGTGGTGCTGGCGGTTTGATCGTTCAGCCTGCCTGGTGCGCTGGTGCCGGCGGTGCTGGCGGTCGCGGCGGTGATGGCGGCGCGGGCGGCGGTGGCGGTGGTGGCTGTGGAGGTGTGTCCTTCGGCATTGCTGGCGTGGGCCTCCCGAGCCAGGTCTATTCGTCGAGCAACCGCTTCGAGACCCCAGGCGTGGTGGAGAGCGGTGGAAGCGGTGGTCAGGGCGGCCCGTCTCCGGCGGGGCCGAGCTTCTCTGGGGAAACCGGTTCGCAAGGGGCTTCGGGTGATGTGCATGCGTTTTGATCAGCATTCGAAGGGTGCCGGAGGTAGAGAGATGAAAGCCACACGCGCTCGTCGCGCTCGTTGGCAGAGCCTGGTCAGCGTGCTCCTTTTGCTGGGGCTGTGGATTGCCGGCTGCGGCCGAGGGGTCAACGAGCTTCAACCCAGCGAGGACAGTCGGCTCAAGGAGTTTGGTGAACTTTGTGAATACAACGAGGAGTGCCGAAGCACGTACTGCTTGACCAATGATTTTGGTTCTTTTTGCACACACCGTTGTGACCTGGGTTGTCCGCCCGGATGGGAGTGCAAGAATGTCCTCGATCCTCATGGCGGCGAGGGCTACGTGGCGCTCTGTGCGGTGGTGCAAAACCGGCTTTGTGCGCCTTGCTACGATGATCTGAGCTGCAGCCTGAGCGGTGCGGATCGTTGTCTCGAGCTGGACGACGGCCGCTTCTGCGGCCGAGACTGCAGTTTCAGTACCTGTCCGAGCGGCTATGACTGCGCCAACCTCGTGACCTCGACAGGGCCGGCGCAGCAGTGTGTGCCGAGCGCGGGGATCTGCGCCTGCACGGCTGACACCGTGGGGATGGTTCGAGGTTGCGAGCTGAGCAACGACTTTGGGACTTGTGTCGGCGTTGAGGAATGTGGCCCCAATCAGACTTGGGGCGTCTGCTCAGCCGGGGCGGCGAGCGAGGAGCTCTGCAACGGCGCGGACGACGACTGCGATGGGTTCATCGACGAAGACTTGGTTCCTCTGGAGTGCTCGGTCAGCAATCAATTTGGTACCTGTGTGGCCGACGAGCAGTGCCTAGGATTTGCCGGCTGGCAGTGTCCTGCCCCAGAGCCGATGCTCGAGTCGTGCAATGGCCTCGACGATGACTGTAACGGCATGGTTGATGATGGTTTCGCCGATGAGCAAGGTCTCTACGTGGCGCGGGCGCACTGTGGCGCGTGTAACAACGACTGCGATCGTCTGCTCGAACACAGCACCCGCACAACCTGCGAGCTCATCGACGGGGTGCCGACCTGTCGCGCCCTAGCCTGCGAGGAGGGCTATTTCGTATACGGCGATGGTCAGGCTTGCATGGCGCTGCCGTCCAATTTGTGTAAGCCCTGTGCGGTGAACGAGGACTGCCTGGCGCCTGAGAGTGAGTGCATCACGCGGGGGTTCGAGTCCTTCTGCGGTCGCTCTTGTGCCCCCGGTTCGGTCTTTGGGACGAGCTGTCCCGAGGGCTACACTTGCGAAGTGGAAGGGCAGGGGATGCAGTGTGTCCCTGAGAGCGGGAGCTGCTTGTGTACCGAGGTGAATGAGGGGACGAGTAGATCCTGTGAATACGACACTTGCGTGGGATATCAAAGTTGCGAGCGCTTCGGCATTGATTTCCGTTGGACCGATTGCAACGTCATGGACTACAATGTCGAGATCTGTGACAGTCTCGACAACAACTGCGATGGACGCATTGATGAGGGGTACCTCAACCCAACGACGGGACGCTACGACAGCGACGAGCACTGTGGCTTCTGCTTCAATGAATGCGCGTTGTATTGGATTCCCGAGGTCGACCACGTCAATGGCATCTGCGACGCTTCTGGGCCTGGCACGCCGCGCTGTGTGATGGGGCCCTGTCTGACCGAGACCATCGCTGGCGTCAGCTACGAGTGGGTCGATGTGAACGGCGATTCGAGTGATGGTTGTGAGTGCCGACGGCGTCAAGGCAATACCACTGTGGATAGTCCGGAGCTTATCGCGACCTACGCTCCGGGCTATGAGTATGTGGACGAGAACTGTGATGGCGTCGACGGTGTGGTTGCGCGGGCGCTCTTCGTGCGAGCAGGAGCGGCAGCGGGCGACGGCACGAGGGCCAAGCCCTATGGCACGCTCATGGCCGCGGTGGATGCGCTTCCGAGCTCGGGGAAGGACTACATCTTGGTGGCGGAAGGGCGCTATGACGAGACGCTCACCGTGCGGGTCGGCACGGTCTTGCATGGTGGCTACGCAGCGGATTTTGCATCGCGTGATGTGGTTTTGCATGCGTCCGTGATTCGGGGTGTGGGGGAGGAGCCGACCGTGATTGCGCAGAATGTGAGCACCGGCCAGGCGATGGTGTCGGGCTTCGTGATTCAGGGGCGCGACATGCCCATGGCGGCTGACAACGTGCCTGGCCTGCCGTCGGTGGCGGTGTGGGTCAAGGACAGCAATGAGAGCTTGAGCTTGCGTTCCAACCATATCCGGGCAGGCGAGGGTGGCCCTGGTGGTCGCGGTAGCTCTGGCGAGGCTGGCTATGGACGGCAGAGCAGCGCAGCGCTCGATGGTGGCGAAGGGCGCGATGGCGCGCGCAGTCCGGGGCCGTGTCCCTCATCGACGCGCTTCGATGGGGGCCCAGGCGGAGCGAACTCGGCCTGCCCGGCGAGCTCCGCGACGCGCGGCGGCCATTCGTATTGTCCAGTGTTCGACCTGAACACCAACCAGGGAGCTCGTGCAGAATACACGAGCTCAGCTGACAAGCGAGGACTCGGCGGTTACGATTGGACCTTCGATTTCCTTTCGGGGGTTGGTTGTGGGCATGCCACGGAGTCGGGCTATCCGAGCAATCCGCAGAGCAATGTGGGCTTGGATGGTGGGGATGGCTTGGATGGTGGAAATGGGTCTGGTGGTGCTGGCGCTGTGGGCTTCGTTGGGTCTCTGCGTGATGGACGCTGGGTGGCGTCGCCCTTGGGTGCTGTGGACGGCATCTCTGGCACCCATGGGGCCGCTGGCGGTGGTGGCGGCGCTGGTGGTGGAACGGCGTATTACTACACGTCGTTCAACGACTGTGCTGAATACGAACAGGGACCCTCTGGAGGCGGCGGCGGCGCTGGCGGCTGTGGAGGTGCTGGCGGCAAGGCGGGTCGCCAAGGGGGTGCGTCGATTGCGCTGCTGCTGGTTGACAGCAGCGGCGCGGGACGACGGCCTCAGCTCTTGGGGAACCTATTCGAGCGAGGCCAGGGTGGTGCCGGCGGAGCAGGCGGTTTTGGCGGCATGGGTGGCCTGGGTGGTGTGGGCGGTTTTGGTGGTGGGCCGCCGAGTTGGATCGCCTCCAAGGGCGGCAAGGGCGGCGACGGCGGCAACGGCGGTCCTGGCGGCGGCGGTGGTGGCGGTGCCGGCGGTCCTTCTTACGACATCATGGCCTTGGGCATCGAAGTGACAAGCTACCTGGGGCAGAACAGCGTCGTCTACGGCAACGAGGTGCCCACGGGTGGTGGTGGCGGAGCAGGTGGCGGTTCTGTTGGCAGTGGCGCCTCTGGCACCGCTGGAGTGGCTGGTGCCTATGGCAACACGCTCTCGCTGCAGGCCTGTGGTACTGGTGGGAGCTGTCCTTCTGGGCAGAGCTGCGACGCCAACCAGGTCTGTGTCCCCGCGCCCTGAGTTTGGCTCTGGGGATCCTGGCTAGGACTTCTTGTCGATTGGGCGCTTGGCCGGTTCCTCCAACTTGCTGCGCAGATCCAAGGAGGGCGGACTCGCAGGTCCGCCCCTACTTCTTGTCGATTGGGCGCTTGGCCTGTTCCTCCAACTTGCTGCGCAGATCCAAGGAGGGCGGACACGCAGGTCCGCCCCTACTTCTTGTCGATTGGGCGCTTGGCCTGTTCCTCCAACTTGTTGCGCAGATCCAAGGAGGGCGGACACGCAGGTCCGCCCCTACTTCTTGTTGAGTGGGCGCGTGGCCTGTGCCTCCAACTTGTTGCGCAGATCCAAGGAGGG
>JAVFAO010000169.1:0-13723 GCA_034002465.1 Myxococcota bacterium | reverse complement strand
CTACGTCTTTCTTGTCCTTCTTCTTTTCCTCTTGAGCCTTCTGTTCGAGCTCCTTGGTCGCCTTCTTTTCGACGTCCTTCGCGTCTTTCTTGTCCAAGCCTGCTTTCGCTCCCATGGTCATCTCCTCGTTCGCCGTACACCGGCCGTTGTTCGAGCTCTCCTTCGGAGTCTGCTCCAAACACCGTGACAGAAGCAAGTCTCCTTGAACAGCGATTCGCTGTTTTCGAATGAGTGGATTGCTGCTTGGCCTATGCTCTCAAGCCCCACTCAACGCTGCAAAGCGCGCTTTGCCAGGCGACTTGGCCACGCTCGAAAGCGTAGCATCCTTATACTCAGAAGCATGGTTTGGGCCAATTGCTTCCTTGGACACAGACACTCGGCAAGTGCGAAACGGCGACGAAGCCTGTGCCGCAACGAAGCCGCGCAGAAGGGCAGCAGCGCTGTATGAACGCCAGGACCTCAGCGAGGCCGCCTGCGCCATGCCAAACGCAAACTGCAGCTCGAACACTTCGACGCGTGCCTGCCACTCTGCCAAGCTGTCACACCCGTGGGGACCGTCTACCAAGCGGCCAAGGCGGCTTTGACTCTGGCTTCGCTGCGGTGCTCAGCCAAGAAGCCTGCGCTGGGAGCGCTTCCATCGGAAAAGCGCAGCTCCGCCTCGCCGTCACCCACGAAATCGCCATTGGGAAGATAGGCCCCCCACCGCTCAGGGGTCACGAAGAGACGCAACAGAACTTGCCCGGTCTGCCCATTGAGGAATACAAGCTCGCGCCCATCACTGCAGACCAGTCTGCCGTGATACGCCCAGCACTGATCGAGGGCGGAGTTGCCTGAATACTCCCAATGGACCTCTCCGGTCACGTCATCGTACGCTCGGGTCGTACCATCGGTGGCATGCACCAGCAGCTTTCCCTTGCCAGTCCAGCTCAGCCCCGACGCCGTCAGCGCTTCCGTCCAGCGGGAAAAGCCCTGCTCGCTGGTACGAACCAAAAAGACCTTGCCCTCTTCGCTGAGCGCAGCAGCCTTCCCTTCGTCCCAGGACAGCGCAACCTGCGTGATCGTCGCATTGGCCTTGCCGAGAAACACCAGGTCCTCTGGCGAGGAGGCGCGCCAGAGGTAGAGCAGCCCCTTTCCCTTGTCGCTGTCGAGCGCGACCACGAAGGTCGAGCTGTCAAGCACACTAAGCGCGCTCACTTCCCCGGGAAAAGTAAGCTCCTGCTTGGCCTCCTGGCGATTGATGAAGTCCTGCATGCCCTCGCCCGCACCATAGGCACGGGCTTGCTCGGCGATGTTCCAGACCCCAACGGTATCGCCGCGCGCAATCATCAACGTCTGCCCAAGCACGCCGTTGGCCGAAAAGGAAGCCCCCTTCCAGGCGTTGAAACGCAGCAATTCGGCGTCGGCATTGCTCGCGAAGAGCCGTGGAACCCCCCCGGTCAGCGCGAGCCCAAAGAGTCCACCCGAGAAGAGGCGCAAGTCCGAGACCTCGGCAAAGCGATGCACCCGTTCGAGGCTCACGGTCTCTGGATCGAAACGCAAGATGTCCCCAGCCGTCGTGGCCGCGAAGACGAAACGTTCTCCCAGGTCCACGCTGCTGAACCAAGGAACGCTCGGCAGCGAGGGCTGTGCGACCACCTGGCTCTGGGTAGCGCTCTCCGCAGTCGGCAGCTTCGGGTCAGCAGGCTCGCCTGCATCCTCTTTCACCTGTGGAGCTCCACATGCCAAGCCTAACGTCGCCAGGGCAGCAAACACGACGAGCCTGCAAGAGAAGTCGAAGCCAGGCGGAGACTCGCTGCGACGGCAGGCCGAAGGGTGCGGCCCAGGGATGGCACGCAACAACCTGGGGAAACAGGCCAAGTGCCCAATCGGCGAGAAACCCCTCAGCGCCCGGACAGCAGTCGAAGTCCACGACAACACTGTAGCCCTGCTCATCTCTTCCTCCCTCTGCTTCGGTCAAGACCCTTGCACAACACCAGCATTACGTCTACACCGCGGCGAGGGTCAGCGTCGAGATGAAAGCCTCGCTCGATGCAGCGATTCGGCGCTCTCCCTTGTCTTAGCCTCTCACGTTCGTAGGGCAATGAACCCCCAACACGCCAAACCCAGCAAGCTCTCCCCCTTGGTGCTGCTCGTCGCTCTCGGCCTCGCCGCTTGCGGACCGCAGTATCGTCACTTCAGCCCCGTCCTCGACGTCAGCCCCTCCAACAGGCTCATCCTCAACGCCCACGCCAACCTGCGCGCCTCCTTCCTGTTGCTGGATGCGCTGCAAACAAGTGAGACTGCAGCCCGCTTCGCCACGGCACGCCACCAGTTCATGACCGCGCTCAGCGGCGTCGACCCGGACAGCGAAGTGATACTGCTCGCCGCGGCCAAAGCCGCGTACCGCGACAAGCGTGTGCAGGATGGACTGATGCTGCTCGAGCGCGCCCAGGGGCTTGGCTACGACAGTGAGGCCTTGTTCGCAGGACACAGCGAGGGGCTCGTCGATGCGGGAGAATACGCACTCGCTCGAGAGTTGTCTTTCGATGCTCTCGATCGCTATCCAGGCTCGACGCTGCTCAACGCGGCAGCCGACAGAGCCATCGATGAAGACCTCCACCTGATTCCCAAAGGCGCGCGTCGTATCACAGCCAACGATGCGGACGCCCTCAAGGCGCTGGGGGGAGGCTCGACGGTGACCCTCAAGCTGGTGGTCGATGGGAACAACGTCGCAGCCATCAAACCCGACCAGGATCTCGGACAGAGCATGTATCGCTCAGAGATCGCGTATTACCGTCTCTGCACCCTGTTGCGCTGCAGTTTCCGGGTGCCATACAACGAGGAAGTGCGCTTCTTACGCAGTGATTTCAACACCCTGTATGGCCGCGTCGACTCAGCCAAACAGAGAGGATACCGCGCCCAGTTCAGCCATCTCACTTGGCGCGACGAAGGCGATGGCGAGTACCTCTACGCCACCGCGAAAGAGTGGGTGCCTGCCTTTACTGGATTCCCCATCGAAGCAAGCAGCAGCTGGAGCCCGCTGCTCGACCCAGGGGAGCACAGCCAGCTCGCCACGCCAGCCTCAGAGTGGCTCTCGACCCTCGCCGCCGCAGCAGGCGAGCGTGGCTGGAACGACCACAGCAAGCGCGTCGCCTTCGTCGAGGGGCTCAGCACCAACGACCTGATGCGTCAGCTCAGTGACTTGGTCGCGACAGATTTCTTGACCAACAACTGGGATCGCTTCGCTGGCTCCCCCGAGCTCTACGGTGCCAATTGCCACATCGAAGCTGGAGGATTGGTGGCCATTGACAACGGCGCTGCTTTTCCGCCTTGGCATACGGATCGCGTGAAGCGCCGACTGAACTACGTTCACCGCTTCTCCAAGAAATACGTCTCCGCGTTGCGCAGACTGGAGTATGATCCCACACTTCGCAGACTGTTTCCCAACGCCAACAAAGACGAGCTCAAGCGCTTCGACATCTTCTGGGAGCGAAGAACAGATCTCCTAGAATACGTCGACGCAGTCATTGCCAAGCACGGCGAAGAAGCTGTGCTCGCCTTTCCCTGAAGGCAATCGCTGCCCGGCAGTGACAATGTGGAGCATCGCCCATCACACAGAGGGCGTTGACGCTAAGCAAGGCTTGATGTTTACTGCCGATGAGTGGGTTTGCGCCGCACTCCGAGAAGCAAGGTGAGGTCATGGGTAGAGTCCCCGATTCTGTGCGCTTGGTATACGCTCGCTCGGCACCCACACCGCTGAACTGGTACACCCAAGGTGACTATGAAGGCTGTCTGATCACCTGGGATCCTCCAGCGGAGCGCGTGCTGGGATACGTCATCTTCCGCACCACAGAGAACCTGCCCGATGACTGCGCGAGCGACTTGCTCGACGGATACCTCCGCGACGTCGCCGATCGAATTGATATCATGCGCCCCATCAAGGCCATCGTCGACGACCAAATCCACGAACGAAACCGCTATCTCATACTCGCCAGGACACGACAGAGCGAATACATTGGTGTGGAGCGGGCGCGCAGCGAGAAGTTCGTCAAGGGTATGAACCTCGATGCTTTTCAACCGCTTGCGTTCTGGTCCAACCCTTCTGGCGATCCCCTCGGAAAAGACCCGCGACGACTCGACTTCGTCAGCATCCGCCCAGGTGATCATACCGTATTCAGCTGGGACTACCCCGAGCACATCCCACAGGTCTTGGGCTACGACCTCATCGTCAGTCGACAGGCCATCAGCCCACACACTGGCTCCGAATCCGACATTCGCGAGTTCCTGCGCATGCTGCGTGGCGAGCTCGGAGCCTCCTATGCCATCGAAGCCTTCGTCAACACCCTCGTCGACAATGTCACCCCCTCCGACCGCTACTGGAGCTACGCCCTGCTCGCTTGCCTCCCCAACGGGGGGCGCGTCCAGCTCCCGCTGCGCTTTTCCGACCGCCCCATCGCACGCGGTATTCCTTTCCGCTACCTCGACCCCGACGCAACAGAGTGGGGACACGGCAAGGCGATGATGGAGGCCGCCTTCCACCAGTGGTTCCAGGAACGTACCGGGCAAGCGCACCTTAGTATGCCTGCAGTCCCCGTCCTCTCCCTACCACCCGCCGCCGAAGCCACACCGCCGCCGCCCACCCCAGCACCCCCACCCCCCGAGCCATCCCCCCCCCCAGAAGCAGTACCGCAGCTGTCTTGGACACCATCAGGAAGTGGCCTCGATCCGAGCTCCTATGCCGCCGATCCCTCTCTCGTCGGGCTGCGACTGAGCTGGACCGGTGGCGGCGGCGAAAACATGGTGGCGCTGCGCTGCGTCGTTCCCCCCGTCGAATCCATCGAATCGCTGCTGCAACTCGGCACCGCGCTGCCCCTCACGGTCGATCGCCTCTTCTTCACTTCGACCGAGCGATGTGCCCTCATCGACATGGATTGCCACGACCGCTGCCACTACTTCGTGGGCTGCATGCAAGGACAACGCTGCACCCCCGTCGAGGGCCTGCGCATACGCTCCCTCAACCGTATGCCTGCCAGCAACGAAGTCATCTGGCACTGTCCAGACGATCCACTGCACCACCGACTGCTCCACGTCAGCGAGATGGAGCTATGTCGCCGCAAATCCGAGCCCCTCGCCCTGGAGCTCGGCGTCCACGAGCTCGCCTCACCAAGAGTCATCAAGCTCTTCCTCTTCGCCTCCCCCGTCACCTGGTCCCGCGCGACCCCAGACGACATCGAGCAGTTCCACGCCATGCAGCTCGGAGAGCCGAACGCGCTCGGGTGGACCTTCGAAATCGAGCCCGATCTGCCCGGCTTCCGCGATGACCTCTCGCCGGCTGGCTCCACCGTCTACTTCGCCGCCGCTGTCGTCGACGAAGAAGAGAATCATTTCCCCGTGCCCCTCTTCTGCGTCGGCACCGACGAGGGCTCCCACTGGCCTGAGCTCTCGAGCTACGCATCCGACTCACAACGCGATGAAATTCAAGAGCATTGGCTCCCTTTGACGAGCATCCCCGAGGCTTCGCCGCCTGAGGATGCGCGTTCTGCACCACCGCCCGCCGCCATCGCGCCCATACCCTCCTTCGATGCAGAGCAGCCTTCTGACGCCTTGGCACAAGAGGAAGAATACGCCCCAGGACACGAGCTTGGGAACACAGGCCAGGCGCCCGATCAACAAGAACTTGGGGGAACAGGCCAAGCGCCCAATGGACAAGAAATCGAGCTGCGCTTCTCCGTCCACAACGACCCTGCCGGAAGCTTCGAGCTCAGCATGGACGACGGCATGGACGAGGGGTACCCCGAGCCAGTCACACACTTCGAACACCGAGATGCACACGAGCAGCAACGACTCTCGCCCGACCTAGACTTCGACCAAGGTGAGCTGCGTTTCGTCATCGGCCACGAGGATGGCGCCCCCGAGCAACTGCGTGCCATCGTACACATCGCCGATGAGCTCGACGATGCGGCTGACCCAGAGCAGCTGGAAGTGTTCGCCGAGTCTGCTGAAAACATCCGATTTCCAACGGGAAGACAGGAGTCCACCAAACACGAATGGCAGCCTGAGCCCGACCACGATGAACTGCAAGCACGCTTGAACCTGCCTCAATCGTATTCTAGCCAGAAGCTTTCTGTGCACCTGCAAGCGCCCGAATCAGACGATGAGGAGTACCGCCTGAGTGTTGGCCTCAGCACGAACTCAACGCCAGAGCGCTGGGATGAACCCCAACAAGCAACGGTCGCGCTCGAGCTGTCTCAAGCGGCAAATCCCATAGAGCCCCAGTCGACGGCCACAGACCTCGAGAGCTCGCCGCTTCCTACTCCAGAATACGCAGATCCTCGCGAGAACCCCCGTCGGGCTTTCACCACCAGCGCGGTCAACCTCAACGCCGTCGAGGACGGCACGCCCTGCGAGCCGCTCAACAACATCACCACCGGAAGCTTGCAACGAAGCCTCGTCGAGAGCGGCGTGGAGGCACTGCCTGCCCCCAGGGCAGATCAAATCGAGCCTGCCCCAAGTGCTCGAGAGCTTCGCCCCAAAGAGTTAGAAATCCGACACTCCGAGCGCGCGGAAGCCGACTCCAACCCTGTCGACAAGAGCTCAAAAACAATAGGGAAAGCGCCATCTCCTGAACAGGAAGGTGGGGGAGCAAGCCAAGCGCCCCATCGACTAGAAATCTCTTGGACCGCCGTGTCGAGACAGTGGTATTTTGCACGGCTTGGATGGCTCGAGCTCGAGCCTCGACTGGTCACCGTGCTCTGGTCGGAAGCCGCTGCCCCACCGCGTTTGCTCTTCTCCGAGCTCGAGAAGCTGCCCCCCACGGTTCGACGCTTCGAGGTCTGGGGACCCGCGATCATCGACAACATCACAGACGACTCTGCGTGGCTCGCCGCTCTCGTCCGCGACGCAGGTCAATGGCAGCAAGTCGAGGTCCGACTCCACACCCCACCTTGGGTCGGAAGCATCACCAACGCGGTGCTCCTCGATCGCAACGCCTTTCACCGAGTCGATCGCGCCGTCGCACGTCGCGTCGGCAACGCTCGGCGCCTTCTTCGGGCCGGACGGCGCAGAGAAGCAGAGGCTGAGCTCGACAAGGCGCGGTCCATCGCGCCCAACAACGTGCGAATCGAGGCTTTCGTCCAAGCCCGCCTCAGCTCAAAGACCTGAGCGACACCCTGCCGACAGGCAACAGAGCTCGTTTCTGCACACCCCAAGCAGTTTCCACCAGAGTCAGCGCGCCAGCCAAGAAGTTGGGGGAACAGGCCAAGCGCCCAATCGACAAAAACTGTGCTCAGTCGCGGTCGCTCAACGGAACAAGACGAACGGTCAACAGCAGCTCCTCTGCCGGCAGCTCAGCAAGCTCCACGAGCACGTCTTGTACGCAGCTCTGGTCCTGCTCTCGAGGCTCACGACATTCGATGGCTTCGACCAACAGCGCGCCATCCCTCAACCGCAAATCGAGAGACGCCGGTGCCCTGCTCGACTCCCCATCGATCAGGCAAGCAGAGATCCCCCGTAAGGAACGCTCTAGACTCTCCTGAAGACGTTGCTCGACACGCGCGTTGCCGCTGGGCTGGAACTCAATCTCATCGATGTCGAGCATGCGTTGAGCGAAGACCTCCTCGTCGCGCCACGAGGCCATGGTCTGCAACACCAACCAGAGCAGCACACAGACAGACAATGCCACGAGCCACAGGATCTTGCGCTGACGACTTCGCTCCGGCTTCACTTGGTGAGCAGCGTTGCTCTTCATCTCCGGTGACTTCTTGTCCATTGGGCGCTTGGCCTGCTCCCCCTAGATCTTGTCGATTTGGCGCTCGGCCTGCCTGTACCCAACTTCCTGCTGGCTGGGCGTTTCGCTCAGATTCGGCGCGACCTCGGAGGAAGGCTGCTCAAGTGGAGAGCTGGCGGTGGGCATCGAATGCCCGAAGGATGGCTGCAGCAGGGCGCAGCTCGGTGCGCTCCTTCGACGCTTTGTCGTAGTCCAAAACGAAACGCTGCGTCTGCGCATCGAAACGACGCGCCACGATGACCCCCGCCGAGACGGAAGGTATGGCCATACTGCCACAGACCGCGTGGACGGCATAATCCTCCATCTCGACGAAATCGATGCCCGCCTCCAACCAGGACCAGAGCAGGTCCTGATTGCGCTGCTGACGGCGCTGCTTGAGTGCGCTGGATTCAGGGCGTTCGCTTGGTGTGCTCCGCCCCTGCCCGCTCCAGAAGAAAGCCGTGGAGATGCCCTTGCCCAGGGCATAGGGCTCACCTGTCTTCTTGGCAGCATCGACAAGCAAGGAAAGTAACAGCGGATCAGGTGCAGCGGCATTCATCTGATCATCATAGCTGAGGGAGGAGATACCCACGGTCCCGTATTCCAGCGGAGCCAAGGTGCCTCGCGTTCCGCTGCGTCCGACTGCGCGGATGGCCCGCTCGAGCGGCTTTCCCTGTCGGTCGGCGATGAGGTGCACCAGAGCGCAGAGCTCCCGGATCACGATCTCGGCACCTGCACCACCAATACCATGACTGGCGATGGCAACATCACAGTCATCGGCGAGTGAGAGAAGCTCGATGTTGAACTCGCGATCGGCGACAGCATGGTCCTTCAGAATGTCGAAGTAACTCCCTCGCGAAGCGAAACCAAGCTCACGACACGCATATTCGACGATGCGCCGAGGGCGCAGCAGGCTTCCCACCACCAAAAGATAGCGAACTCGAGAGAGCATCTGGGCACGGTGCTCCATTTGAGCTGCGCCGAAATGCTCTGGCAGAGGGATGTGGACAACGTATTCTTCCCAAACCGACGGGAGCTCTGGATTGTAGTCTGTCATGGGTCTCTCGAAAAGCGCCCCCCATCGCAGCATCCAAGGGGAAAGCGCAAACAACGGCCTTCCTCGAGCGTCGCGTTCACAGAAACAGCATTGGCTCAGCCAATGAACTGAATATCCACCTTCACCACCGGGAAACGACCGATGCTGTCGGTGAGGAATTTGGCGAGCATTTTCTCGACGTCGCGGCGGAATCGACGATCGTATTCCAAACGAGCCGGCTGCTCGATCTCAGCGCGCAACCACTCCCCCACGGTTGGTCGAAGGCCCTCGAGCATGACGTTGGGCTTCGAGGTGCCATCACTGATGAGCACGATGCGCAAGAGGTATCCCCACTCCGACAGATCCATGCGCTCGGTGGCGTGCGCCGCTTGTGTGGTCGAATCCCCAACGCCAGGCTCCATCCGCTGCGCCAGCGCTGCTGCGGCATGGTAGTCGATCTGCGCCGTCGACTCCGGCAAAGGAGCAGAGCTCTGGTAGGCACCAGTGGGATGCTCGTCCACGTCCTCCGACAAGCCCGCACGTCCAGGTGCTGCACCGGCTCGCGGACCAGCACGACCAACGGGAGGCTCCTCCTCAGGCTCCTCCTCACGCCAAGGAGGGTAGGGATCGGCAGCATCCACCGCTCCCTGCTCAGCACTGCCCTCACGAAGCTGGCGTACCAAAGCCGCACCCTGCTCCTGACGCGCAAGCTTCGGCGGAACGAAGAAGCCAGATTGCCTCAACAGGGCCCGAAGCCCCGGCACCGGCGTCTCGCCAGGCATGACCACCACTTCTTCCGGAGGAACTGTCGTTTCCGCCATCACTGCTCTCGATTGTTCTCGATTGTTCTCGATTGCGCCGAGCTGTGTCCTCGCGACAGCCATACCCTGGAAATTGTCGAGAAGAGTGCTCGCCGTCGCATGCCATAAGTCCGAGTCGCACGGCACCCGCACTCTCAAGCTAGTAGCTCGAAAGAGGCCAAGCGGCAAGACTTGGACCGCCTACACTGGCATGGCAGCCGCTTCGTTGATTCAGGGATTGACACGGCTGCGATATGGACGTACATAGCGCGCGGCGCCAACCGCTGGTTCTCTCGGAGCTGCATGATGCTATCCGAGACGGCCACCCACTCGCGCTCACACGCTTCGCATCAGGAGACACAGATGGCAGTTCGCATTGGTATCAACGGCTTTGGTCGCATCGGTCGCACCGTTCTCCGCGCCGGCATCAACAATCCCGAAATCGAGTTCGTCGGCATCAACGATCTGACCGACGCCAACACCCTCGCTTACATGCTCAAGTACGACTCCGTGCATGGCGTCTTCCCCGGTGAAGTGCGCGCAGAGGGCGAAAACCTCGTGGTCAACGGCAAGAGCATCCCCGTCTCGGCGCAGAAAGACCCTGCCGCCATCGGCTGGGGCACCCTCAAGGCCGAGATGGTCCTCGAGTGCACTGGCAAGTTCCTCGCTGCCGACAAAGCCAAAGCGCACATCGCTGGCGGTGCCAAGTGGGTCTTCCTCAGCGCGCCCGGCAAGGGTGATGAAGACATCACGGTGGTCTACGGTGTGAACCACACCCTGCTCGACCCCGAGAAGCACCGCATCATCTCCAATGCCTCCTGCACCACCAACTGCCTCGCCCCGATGGCCAAGGTGCTGCACGACAACTTCAACGTCCAGCACGGCCTGATGACCACCATCCACGCCTACACCAACGACCAGGTCATCCTCGACCAGCCGCACAGCAAAGACTGGCGCCGTGGTCGCGCTGGCGCCATGTCCATGATCCCCACCTCCACCGGCGCCGCCAAGGCCGTCGGTCTGGTGCTGCCCGACCTCAAGGGCAAACTCGATGGCCTCGCCATCCGCGTCCCCACCCCCAATGTCTCCATGACCGACCTCACCGCGACCCTCGAGAAGCCCGCCACGGCCGCCGAGATCAACGAGCTCATGAAGGCCGCCTCCGAAGGTCCGCTCAAGGGCATCCTCCGCTACAGCGATGAGAAGCTCGTCTCCATCGACCTCAACGGCGACCCACACAGCGTCATCTTCGTCGCCGACCAGACCCGCTCCTTCGGCAACCTGGTCAAGGTGCTCGGCTGGTACGACAACGAGACCGGCTACTCGCACCGGATGCTCGACGTCATCTCCTACATGGCCAAGAAAGCCCAGTAATCTCAAATCACTCGACCCACGCTCGCGACCCCTTTCGGCGACGCTTCCAGCGTCGCCTGTCGCTCCCGCGTGTGAGGGGCGCTGAGCAGCGCTGTCCCGTATTCGTTCACTCTCGGGCACCGACCTCGCGCCAGCAACAAATCCTTCGGAATGTCGCGAGGGTGCCTGCCCTTCGCTCAATTTCGATTGCTTCGGTCGCCACACGCACCAAGCAAGGCTGACCCTATTCCAGAGTCAGCCCAACCTCCCAACCTGAGACTACGGAGCTTCTCCATGGCGTACCTCGATGGCATCAAGAGCATCGAAGAACTCGAACTCGATGGAAAGCGCGTCTTCGTCCGCGTCGATTTCAACGTGCCCCTCGACGGCAAAATGATCACCGACGACTTCCGCATCCAACAGGCCCTGCCCACCATCCAATACATCATCCGAAACGGTGGCTTTCCCATCGTCGCCAGCCATCTGGGGCGCCCGAAAGACAAGCCCCAACCCGAGTTCTCCATGGCCCCCGTCGCCGAGAGGCTCGCTGAGCTGCTCCCAGAACGTGAGGTCGTCTTCTCCGAAGAATGCGTCGGTGACGGCGTGCTCTACCAAAGCAAGCAAATGCAGCCCGGACAGCTGCTGCTGCTCGAGAATGTGCGCTTCTACAAAGGCGAAAAGGCCGGTGACGAAGCCTTCGCCCAACAGCTCGCCGAGCTCGCCGACGTCTACGTCAACGACGCCTTCGGGACCAGCCACCGCGCCGACGCCTCCATGTTCGCCGTCGCACAACACTTCCCCAAAGCCCGAGGCGCAGGCTACCTGCTCATGAAGGAAATCCAGTTCCTCGGCGGTCTCATGGACGAACCCAAACGCCCCTTCGTCGCCGTCCTGGGTGGTGCCAAGGTCAGCGACAAGATCGCTGTCCTCGAGTCCCTCACCGAGCGCTGTAACATCATGTGCATCGGTGGCGCAATGGCCTACACCTTCCTGGCTGCCCAAGGCATCGACGTTGGGAAGAGCCGGGTCGAACAAGCCTCCCTCGAGCTCGCCAAACGCATCCTCGAGAAAGCAGAGGCCAAGAAGTGCACCCTACTGCTCCCCAGCGATCACGTGGTCGCGCCAAGCATCGACAGCACTGAGACCACCCTCTGCGAACAGATCCCCGCAGAGCTCGCAGCCTTCGATATCGGCCCCAAGACCATCGCGGCCTACAGCGACGTGCTCGCCAACGCAGGTTCGGTCTTCTGGAATGGACCAATGGGCGTCTTCGAGAAAGCCCCCTTCGCTGCTGGCACCCGCCAAGTCGCCGAAGCACTCGCCGCTTCCCCCGCCATGACCGTCATCGGTGGTGGTGATAGCGCCGCTGCCATCCGCTCCTTCGGCCTCGACGACAAGGTCACTCACGTCTCCACTGGAGGCGGTGCCTCCCTCGAACTCGTGGAAGGCAAGAAGCTCCCTGGCATCGAGGTCCTGCGCGGCTGATTCGCGTCGCCACTGTGCCAAGTACCATCGCGCCAACGCGAGCGCTCGAGCTCGCGCTCGGCTCCCATTTCCCCTCCTTGAACGAGAGAAACAATGCGCGTCCCATTTGTTGCCGGTAACTGGAAAATGAACAAGACGCCATCCGAGGCTGCCAAGCTCGCGATGGACCTGCGCCACCTCACCGCCTCCGTTCGCGGCGTCGAAATCGCCGTTGCTCCAACGGCGGTCTGCCTCGGAACCGTTGCCAAGAAGCTCGAAGACAGCAACATCAAGCTCGCCGCCCAAAATCTGTACTGGGAAGCCAGTGGCGCCTTCACTGGCGAAATCTCCGGCAGCATGCTCAAAGACATCGGCTGCTCACACGTCATCATCGGTCACTCCGAACGACGCCAGTACTTCGGTGAGAGCGATGAGACCGTCGCCAAGCGCGTGCGCGCCGCCTTCGACAACGACCTGCTCCCCATCGTCTGCATCGGCGAGCTGCTCGCCGAGCGCGAAAGCGGCAAGACCTTCGAGGTCGTCGAAAGACAGCTGCTGGGTGGACTCGTGGGCGTCAAGGACGACGAAGCAAGCAGCCTCGTCGTCGCGTATGAACCCGTCTGGGCCATCGGCACCGGGCGCACCGCGTCTCCTGAGCAAGCTCAGGAAGTGCACGCGTTCTTGCGTGGGAAGCTGAGTCAGCGCTTTGGAACCGAAGCTGCGAACGCCATTCGCATTCAATACGGTGGTTCCGTCACGGCGGCGAACGCCAAGATCCTGCTCTCGCAGCCCGACATCGACGGGGCACTCGTCGGTGGCGCAAGCCTGAAGCCCGAGAGCTTCATCGAGATCATTCGCGGCGCCTTGGCCTAATTCCCCCCTCGATACGAAAAAGAAAGGGATTCCAAAGGGCTAGCCCTTTGGCGGGGTGTGGGGCAGCGCCCCACATTGGAGGAACGAGGAAACGAGGGCTCGCGAGCCTCGCGAAGCGCGCGAGCGTGCAAGCCCCCGGCGAGCCGTCCCAGGCGAGCCGCTCGTAGAGCGCGAGCCATCCCGGCGAGACGCTCGTAGAGCGCGAGCCGTCCCAGGCGAGCCGTCCCGGCGAGCCATCCCAGGCGAGCCGCTCGTAGAGCGCGAGCCACCCCCGGCGAGCCGCTCATAGAGCGCGAGCCGTCCCGGCGAGCCGCTCGTAGAGCGCGAGCCATCCCAGGCGAGCCGCACATAGAGCGCGAGCCGTCCCGGCGAGCCGCTCGTAGAGCGCGAGCCATCCCAGGCGAGCCGCTCGCAGAGCGCGAGCCATCCCAGGCGAGCCGCTCGTAGAGCGCG
>JAVFAO010000168.1:0-13734 GCA_034002465.1 Myxococcota bacterium | reverse complement strand
GAGTCGGCTTGGAGCGGCTCGGATGTAGGAACTGGCGTCCAGCGTGGCTCCTGGAGCCGCATGATGAAAGGCATCCTCACCGAAGATGGTCTCAAACCCAAGATCCTCGAGGAGGCTGTCGAAGGCGAAAAGGCTACGGTCCAGGTCGACATCGATGGGACCAAGCGCAGCATCGAGCTCGTCATGGTCGATGACACTTGGCTCATCGACGTCAATCAGGGTGTCAACCCCAACCTGATCATCCCGCCTGAAGAGCTCGATGAGGCAGTCGCTGACGAGTTCGAAGTGGGCGAACCCGAAAACGAGATGTGGTGGGAGGAGCGAGAGGCGGCCAAAGCCAAAGAAGCGGAGAAAAAGAAGGGCTGTCTGGGGTGCAGCATCTCGAGCGGTCCCGCTTGGAGCGATGCTGCGCTTTGGGGTGGATTGTTGCTTCTGCTCGGTTCGCTTTCTTGGCGTCAGCGCACACATGAAAGGCTGTCGAAGGGGTACGCGACGAAGCGCGCCAACGCGCGCTGCCAGCTCCCCGTCGAAGCGAATCACATGAGCGCCCACCGCGCATCCACCAAGGCTGCCCGCTGCGGGCCTCGAGGAGTCCAATCATGAGGCGCATTCTCGAGCAACACCCCATCTTTTCGACGCTGCTCAAGGTCTTCGTGGTGCTCGGCTTCGCCGCCCTACTCTGGAGCCTGTGGCCGCGCTCCGAGGCGCTGCTCGAACTCGATGCGCTCAACCAGCAGGCCAAGCCCGTCTACGATGCCCATGGGCTCTTCGCACCCAGTGATGGCCCTCTCAGTGACGGTACCGTCGAGCTTCTGGTCAACCTCGAGAACGACAGAGAAGAGCTCTACGACACCATCGAAGCAGAGTTCGGCATCGATCTGCGACTCAACTCTGTGAACTCCAAAGAAGAGCAGCTCTACCTTGCACGCGTCAAAGCCAGCCAGGCTGAAACGTTGCTCGAAGCGCTCGAAGACCTCGACGGTGTCGAGCACGCCGAACTGAACGGGCAGATGGCCATCTTCGCCACCCCCAATGACCCCCTCTATGCCTTCCAATGGAACTTCGACCAGGTCAACGCCGAGGCCGCCTGGGACCTCGCCAACGGAGACGGCGTGGTGGTGGCCGTTCTCGATACTGGGGTCGCCTTCGAAGACCGAGAGCGTGAGAAACGAGGCATCCTCGTCCCCGACCTCCGCGGCACCAAGCTGCGTCAAGGCTACGATTTCGTCGACGACGACGAGCTGCCCTTCGACCAGCACGGCCACGGCACGCACGTCGCCGGCACCATCGCCCAGGCCACCAACAACGAATACGGGGTCTCAGGGCTCGCCCATGGGGCCCATATCATGCCCGTCCGCGTCCTCGATGCGCGAGGCTCCGGAAGCTGGTCGGACATCGCTGAGGGCATTCGTTTCGCCACGGAGCACGGCGCCAAGGTCATCAACCTCAGCCTCGGCGGAACCGTCAAGAGCAAGGAAATCGACGCCGCAGTCCGCAATGCCCATGAGCACGGAGTGGTCATCGTCGCTGCCGCTGGCAACGCGGGCTCGCGCCGCCCCCACTACCCCGCCGCCTATGAGCATGTCATCGGCGTGGCCGCGACCCAATTCGACAAGACGACCACTTTCTATTCGAACTACGGTCCCTACATCGACCTCGCCGCACCAGGAGGAAACACTCGGGTGGATCAGAACGGCGACGGAAAACCTGATGGAATCCTTCAGGAAACACTTCGTCGGGGGAGTGATGGCCGCATCGTCTTCGAGCCCAGCTTCTCCCTCTACATGGGCACCTCCATGGCCTGCCCCCACGTCGCCGCCGCCGCCGCGATGCTCATCCAGAACGGCACCTCGCACCCCGACGCCGTGGCGCAGCGCCTCTATGACAGCGCCGCCGACGCGGGGGAGGCTGGCTGGGACGAACGCTTTGGGCACGGCATTTTGGATGTCCACGCGGCCCTGCTCGGGCAGACGGTAAAGACGGGCTCCCTGCGCCTGCTCACGGCGCTCTTGCTCGCCGCGGGCGTGCTCTTCTACCTTGCGCGGCGACGCCAGCTCGGGCGTCGCCCTGGTCTCTTCTTCGGCCTCGGCTGGGCGCTGGGGGCGGGTTTGCTCTTCGCCCTGCCTCTTCTCCTGGGACGACAGGGCTTGTTGGGGCTAGCCGCAGGCCTGGGCGAGCCCCTCATGATGTGGGATCGTTTCTGGGCTGGCAGCGACGGTGTCAACCCGCTGCTGGCCAGCGCCCTGCCCGCCTTCCTCGCTGTGGCCACCCTGCTCGGACACAAGCGCGGCGCGGACTTCGCCGCAGGACTCGCCATCGCCTGCGCCGCGGTCCTGGGCGTAGAGGCCATCACCCCCAGCGTCGATGTGCTCGTCATCCCGGGAGTGGCCTTACTCGATCGCCTTTTCCTTTCGATCAACGCGCTCTTCTGCCTCATCCTCGGGGCGTTGACGCTGAAACGCGACTGAAGCACATGAACGACCAAGACGAACGCAGCGCGTCTGCCCCCCTGCCTCGTTTCGACCGCCCAAACTACGTAGACCGTGGCTACTACCTCGTGGTCGAATTCCAAGACGAGAAGCGACGCCGAGATCGCGCTGCCGCCGTCGAGCTCGCTCGCCAACACCCCATGTACCAATGTTTGATGACGGCAGAACACCGCTTGCTGCACCGCACCGTCTACGCGCGCTCGGATTTACACCGCTTCCGTGAGCTCTACGACCATATCTCGACCTGGAGCACACCGCGCTTCTACGTCATGGGCTATCCCATCGAAGCGAGTGAGCTGCTGCGCGGGATCGAGTGCTACGAGCGCATGGGCTCGACCTGCAACTTACTCACCGAGCGGGAGAGCAGCCCGCATCCCACCTATTTTGGCTGCCCCAGAGCTTCGGTGTCTTTCAAACCAGAGCACCCTCGGGCATGGTTTCGCCTGTTCTACGAGCGCGATCCGGATGATGCGCATCGCTACCTGCGGGTCGAGAGCAACCTCGAAGATGAGGACGAGGTCGAGGATCCCCGGCGTCTGGGTGGCTGCGCCGAACTACGATGGGTGGCCCGTACCCATTGCGGCTGTCCGCTGATTCATCTGCCGCGTCTACACGACACCTATGAGCGACTGCCAGAGGCCATCGAGCTCGACAACCTTGCATGGAGCCTCGACGCCGAGCTGCCCGCAGTGGCGGACCGAGAAGGCTATTTGGAGCTGCTCGCTGGACTCGAGCTCGACAGGCTGCCCTGCAGTGAGGTCGATCCTTTTGAGCCAGCGCAAGCCGAGAAAGACGAAGCCCGACCGCGGCGTCGACGCCGTCCACAGGTGAGTTGGCTCGACGAGGACTGAGTTCCCAACAACTTGGGGAAGCGCCCAATCGACAAAAACTTGGGGGAACAGGCCGAGCGCCCAATCGACAAAAAGTCAGCGCTCGATTTCTCGCGCCTGTGATTCACGCAGCTCCTCGCGCAGCAGCAGCTCGTCCGCTTCGGCAAAGGCAGAGGCAGAGGGCGCGGCGATTTCCTCGAGTGCGAGGCGCACTTCTTGATCGTTGCGCAGTTTCAGCGCCTGACGGTAGGCATGCTCGGCGCGGGCGAGCATGCTGACGCTGCCTTCCATGCTGTAGCGGAGTCGGTAGGTCTCCCCCAAGCGCTTCCAGCAGAGGAAGTCTTGTGGATTGAGCTTCACGCTGGCTTGGAAGTGCATGGTCGCTTCCCGCAGCAGATCAGGCTGCTCGCGGCCCAAGGTGAGCAGACTCACCCCCAGGTTGGTCTCGACCACCTGGATGGCATCGTACTCCTCAGCCTGTTTGAGCAAGTAGAGCGCGTTCTCGAAGCAGGCCGCCGCCGCGTGATGTGCTTCGAGCATGCGCTGCGCAGTGCCGAGCAGGTTGAGGGCTTGAGCGAGCAGAAGGCCGTCGAAGTGACCATCCATGCTTCGCTCCCAGAGGGGCTCGAGCAGCGGCTCGACACAACGCAGGGCCGCCTCGGGTTCGATGGCGTCGAAGCGCTCTTGCGCGTAGCTCACCATCTTGGCGAAGAACGACTCGGGCAGATGGGTGGCATCGAGGTGGCAGGGCACGAAGTGTTTCTTGTCCTCGAAGGCGCTGTGAAAGCTGCCATCTTCTTCGAGCAGGAAGAATTGATTCGCGGAAATGTCGAGGCGAGACACCAAACGAGAGATGTGAGCGCTGGCCCCTTCGACCTCTTGCTCACGCGATGCATCCATGACCACGAAGAGCTGAGCGTCGCGAACCGCTGCGGAGATGATCTCGAGCACGCCGTCCGGGTTTTTGACCGCCTCGCAGAGCGGCTCGAAGAGCACAGCAAAGCCTTCGCCCACGCGCTGCATCACCGCGCCATGTCCGAGAGGAAGCGTAGGTGCACGGCGCTCCAAAGCGCGCTGGGCGTGGACCAAGGCGTTGCGGCTGCAGCGCCCACGCATCCCAGGTAGAAAGTAGTTACGTTCGAGCAAATAGGAGAAGAACTGTTGGCCCAATGTGCACGCCACCTCACCCAGCGCCTTCTCGGCAGGCGCCGACTTTCGAAGTGGCTCTGGCATGGCCTCCCGAATCGGTTGCTGTGCCTGGGTTTCAGGGGTGAGCAACGCCTTGGCTTCGCGCGCTGGAACTGGAAGGGGTTGCGCCTTCAGCGGTGTCGAACCGCCGAGCCCATCGGGCAGAGCATCGCCCCAGTAGGCCTCACTCTCGTCGACCACGGGCGAGGACAGCTCCTCGAGCTCGCGCCGCGGCTTGCTGCGACGAACCAAGCGGTTCGAACGCGCGCGAAGACGCGATACCACCAAGATGCCTACGGAGAGAGCCAATGCGGCCGTCCCGACAGCGAGCCATATGTCCATCCGTGTGCCCCCCTTGGCCAAACGCGCTCAAACGCGTTCCACCCGCTCCCCGCCACGACCCGCTCTCCCTGCACAGCCGACCAAAGTCGTGCCTCATGAAGGAGAGCGCAGCCTCAGAGCGAGTTCGCGTACCGCTTCCTGCTGGTGACGCCAACCACGCTTGCTCAATGCTCACGCAAGCGCAGATCCAAACAAGTGAACCGCATTCAGCCGGAAACGTCAACAAGATTCGAGACGAAGAGAGGCAGGGCCGCCGCCCTTTAGAGCGCGTTGCACAGCGACGCAGCGGTGCCGGCTGAGGCTGTACTCAGAACCCTCGCCCCCCCAGGGGCTTGGGCTCGAAGCCCTTGCTCTGAGCGCCATCCAGCACCATCTGCAGCGCCTGCCATTGCTCGCTCATCTCTTTGAGATATTCCATCGCCTCTTGATCTCGAGCGACAGCGGCAACGAACTTCTCGATCCGCTTGGAGAGGCTCTTCATCGGCTCCTCGAGGGTCTCCTTGAACGACTCGAGCCGCTCCTTGCGCTCGTCCGCATCCTCGAGTTCGTCGAGCTCGACCACAATCTCCCCCATGAGCTCGAGAATCGTCGGCAGATTCTTGCGCAAATACTTGCGTACGGCGATGAGTCCCTCTTTGGGCTCGTCTTCATGATCCTCGAGGATTTCATCGAGCGCTTCCACATGGTTGACGAGCTTCGATTCTGGTTTCGAGCAGCCCCCCAGCGCCAGCACGAAAAAGACCCCCAGGAGGCAGTAGAGCATCGTTCGCTTCATGACAACTCCTTATCAGACTTTGTATTTGCCGAATTCTTTGGTGTCGAGGTTCTCGAGGTACTTGCGTAGCTCATCGGCGTCCATGCCTGGCGGTACGGTCATGATCGGCGCATGGGCCACATCTTCTGCAGGAGCTTCTGGAGTGATGCAGCAAGCCTCGAAGAGCGCCGCTTCCACATGCACGGTCGCGGCAAAGCGCAGGGCAAGCGCGATGGCGTCGCTGGGTCGCGCATCGAGCTGCACTGGGCCTGATGGCCCTTCGAGATGCAGCGAAGCATAGAAGGTGTCGTCGCGCAGCGCCGTGATCACCACCCGCACCACTCGGGCGTCGAGTGCGTGTAGGGTGGACCTGAAGAGGTCGTGAGTCATCGGCCGAGGAAAGGGAATGCCCTCCAATATCGCAGCGATGGCACCCGCCTCCGCCAATCCAATGACGATGGGCATCGAGCGTTCACCACCACGCTCTTGGAGCAACAGCACGGGTTGCTCCGTACTCGAATCAATGAGCAGAGCAGAAACGGTCACATCGATGAGCATGATGACTCCGAGCTTTCGCCGTAGCATTGCGGCGAGAGACGCTTGGGCCCATGATACGGATGAGTACGCCGAGCTGCAAGCGGTGTCGGCCTTCGAATACGCATTCTGTCAGCCATGGAACAGGAGCTGCGCATGCAACAGGTCAGCGACGGAGGAGCACGCATCGAGCGAAGTCATCAGGCGCGGGCGCTGCTTGTGCGCCCTGGCACCGACTCTGCGAAGGGCGACGGCTCGAGCCTAATGGGCAAACAGCAATCTCGTCAAACCAGCTTCGCGCTTTGCGTGCTCCTGGTGGCAGCGCTCGTGAGCGCGTGCGGCGATGAGGAGCAGCCAGCTCCTCGCTGCGCTGGAGACGAGATGGTGCACATGAACGCACCAGCGTTGGGGATCGACTTCTACATCGACAAATATGAAGCCTCCCGTGCCGATGCCAGCGCCGACAGTGCAGGCAGCTACGAGAAGCTGGCCTGCTCGGTTCCAGCGGCGCTACCCTGGGCCCAGGTCACGCACGAGATGGCCAAGCAAGCCTGCGAAGCGGTAGGAAAACGCTTATGCACCGAAGAGGAGTGGCGAGCAGCCTGTGGCTCCCTCGGTGCCAACTACGCCTATCCCTACGCTGCCAACTATGACGCAAGTCGCTGCAACGGCGATGACGGCAGCGGCAACACCAGCCTCGCCCCCACCGCATCCTTCGACACCTGCCTCTCCCTCCAAAAGGTCTTCGACCTCAGCGGCAACGTCCGCGAATGGACCAGCGACGGCGATGCAGGACCTGCCTTGATGGGCGGCGGCTTTGGGTCTGGGAAATTCGACCTCTCCTGCGAGGTCCCCTTCCGACCCACTGAGGGTGTGAACTACGAGCCCGGCACTGGCGATGGCTTCAGATGCTGTCGCTCAAGCGCTCCATGAGCTCCTGCTGTGCCGCCTCGTCGACCTGGGGTCCCAAGGGCAGGCAGAGTAACTCTGCCGCCGCGGCGCTCGCCCTTGGAAAGGGGGCGCTGTCTCGATACGGCGGCATCTCATGCAACGGCACGGGATAGTAGACCCGCGTCTCGATGCCCGCTGCCCACAGCGCTTGCTGCACCCGCGCTCGCGCGCCGTCGAGCAGCCTGATCGCGTATTGGTGGAACACATGCCGCGCACCCAACGGCCGCGCGCTCAGGCGAAGGCCTTGCACCTGGGCCAAGCCCCGGTCGTAGATGCCTGCCTGCTGTATTCTAGCATCATTGCGCGCGTCGAGCCGGGCGAGTTTCACGCGCAGGAAGGCGGCCTGCAGGGCGTCCAAGCGGGCGTTGTACCCCATCGTACTGCTCACCAGCTTGCCTGAGGTTCCGTGCTGTCTCAGGGCACGCGCCTGCAGGTCGAGCCCTTCGTCGCTGCCACAGAGCAAGCCCCCGTCCCCTAGCCCCGCGAGCGGCTTGGTGGGAAAGAAGGAGAAGACCGCCAGCTCCCCCATGCTGCCAACCTGCCGACCGTTGAGGCTTGCGCCCATGGCCTGTGCCGCGTCCTCGAGTAGCCAGAGTCCATGGGCCCGCGCGATGGCACGGAGTCGACCCATGGGGGCAGGCAGCCCAAAGAGGTGCACCGGGATGATGCCAACACAGCGAGGACTGATGCGCTCCTCCAGCGCCAGCGGATCGATGCACAAGGTGTCGGCGTCGATGTCGACCAAGACCACCTTGGCGCCCACCCGAAGCACCGCCTCGGCGGTGGCGATGAAGGTGAAATCAGGCACCAGCACCTCGTCGCCTGGCTTCACGCCCAGCAAGCGCAGCGCCAACACCAGCGCATCACTACAATTGCTCACACCCACGGCAAAGGGCACACCCAGGTACTGGGCTGCTTCTCGCTCGAAGCCCTGTACCTCGTCACCAAGGATGAAACGCCCCGAGTCGAGAACCCGCTCGAACGCCGCTCGAAGCTCGTCACGGTGGGCACGGTTTTCCAGAGCGGCGTCGTGCATCCTGAGCCGAAGTGTATTTGCCGTGGAATCCTGTCCTGGGTTCATGAACGCAGCCTATCTCGTTGAACGGAAACACCCTTAGAATACAATCGAGGTCCCCTCACGCCGTCCGCGGTCAGACGCAATCTCGCGCCATCGGCGTCAAGACCGCCCCGACTTCGTCGAGCAGGTATCGAGCACCACAGGCAGCACAAAGCGTCAATCCGGGTGCCGCGTCGAGGCCCTCGCCGCAGTCACAGACCCAGCCACAGGCGCGCGCAGGGACGCCCATCACCAAGCTGTACGCCGCCACATCACAGGTGACCACCGCCCCGGCCCCGACCATTGCACAGACACCAACGCTCACACCACAAACCAGCGTGCTGTTGGCCCCAAGACTCGCGCGCCGCCGCACCAAGGTGGAGGCAAAAAAGCGTGCGTCGTTTCGAGGGATGTGGGCGCGAGGCGTGCGAATGTTGGTGAACACCACACTGGGACCGACGAAGACCTGCTCTTCAAGGATCACACCCTGGTAGAGTGAGACGTTGTTCTGCACTTTGCAGCCGTCGCCAATGCGCACACCCGACGCCACAAAGACGTTCTGACCAAGGATGCAATCGCGACCGATACGTGCCCCGGGCATCACATGAGAAAAGTGCCAGATCCTCGTGCCTTCACCAACCTCAGCCCCTTCGTCGACACACGCACTGGGGTGCACAGAGAAGCGCGGAGTCACGACTGAAAATCCACGCGAACCGTATTCTCAGCGACCACCGCAATCTCCACCTTCGTACCGTAGTAGCGCCCCACACCCTTGATCAACCCCACCATGAACGAGAACATTGGACGGTGTGAGATGTACTTGATCTGAAGGCTGTCGGGGCCCAGATCTTCGTATTCGAAACGAGGCGGACGAGCACCAGGAAGACTGTGCGTCATGGCCTGATGCAGGTCATCCATGTTCAGCAAGAAATCCTTCGCGCTGCGGGAGCGCGCGAAATAGCCCTTGTACAAGTTGGGAGCGTAGCTATTGACCCAGAAATCGCCGAAAACATCGCCCAGCTGCTCCATACTCAGCGACAGTGTCGAACACACCGCTTCCACGATCTTGAACACCAACGCGTCGTCCAGGTTGGAGATCGGCATCAACAGCGGCTCCTTTCGCAAGCCCGCCCGCTCCAGGACCTCCTTCCACTGCAGCACACCGTAGCGCTCCGTCACCAACTCTTTGATCGCGAGGGCAATGACCCCTTTCATCTTCCTTCTCCTTGGACGACAACGAGCCATCCAGCATCAGCAGCACAGGGTGCGGCTGGGCGCAAGAGCTCGTCGGCAGCTCGATGACCGATGCGACAGCATACGATAAGTTGGGGGAACAGGCCAAGCGCCCAATCAACAAGAATGCGTGGGAGCAAGGTCCAACGAGAATCCATTCTCCTCACAGACTTCGCTCGCGACCAGGTAGCAAGCCCACTCGATGCCGCGTGGGATTGGACTGCCCTTCGCTCACGATCCAGGCCATCCTTGCGCAGGATCAGGCTGATGACAAGCCTATTCTGAGTCTTCAGAACTGAAGCTGCAGGCCCACGGCGAGCTCGAAGCACAACCCCAAGCCGCCTTCCCCCTCGTACTCGGCATAGCCCAAGGCCACTGAGCTCTCTGCCACCAGGGAGAGCGCATCGATGAGGGGGTAGCCCAAGCCCACCCCGAGCTCCGGCCCGAACATGCCCCCTAAGAAGCCACCACTGTTGAGAAAACTCGCTAACACCCCGGCCCTTCCATAGAAACTCATCGGCTCTGCGCCCAGCTCGAAGACGCGACGCACTCCCGCCCCCACGCTCGGCGTGGAGCTGCCCCCGTAGCTTCGTTGCTCCGCGCCCGAGCCAAGCTCGAGCTCACCGCTGACCGCCAAACCCAGGCTGCCATAGAGCGACCAGAGCTCATCCAGCGCATGCCAGTACTGAAGCTGCACGGCAAACCCCGTCGGCGGACCACTCAGCCCCACGCGAGGTCCCAAGAGCGTGCTCACCCCCATCTCGCTGGCGGACGTCTCGTAGCGAGCGTCCAACGTCGTGGCAGCACCCTCGTCTGCAAAGACGCGCGCTGGCGCGCTCAACGTCATCACGCTCAACGCCAACGTGGCGAGGCTCATCCAGGGTCTGAATAGACACCAGCAAAGACCTGCTTTGGCCATGGTCATCCTCCTTGACAGCGCGCTGCGCTCCCTGCGCAGCCCCATCGATACTAACGCAGCTCTGGCTCCTGCACGAAAATCGCCGCTTCGACCGCCATCAGAGGCGCGAACTGCAGCCTACAGCATGGCAGAGAAGCGAGCGGCGTCGCCGCTTCGAGCGCAGCAAAGCCAGCTGCCCTCCAGGAGCGCTCTGCCCGCTTCTCGCTCAACCAGAGCGGGCCTTCGCTCAGTCTGCCCAGAACAGGCGAATCTGCTTGATGATCGAATAGATCGACAGCAACACTACCGCAGCCAAGGCCAGCGCGATAGCAAAGAAATGCCAGTAGCTCGAGGGTGTTACGCCAGGCAGAATGATATAGCCGTCTTCACAGATGCTCTCGGGCTGCTCGGCGCTTCCCCCCACCACAATGGTGCTGCCTGTCGCCGGGTCGAAGGCGATGCCCCGCAAGCTCTCGAGCCGAGGCACCGACAACGGCTCGAGCCTGGCGAGCTTGAAATCACTGGAGAAGAGCATGCCCTTGTCACCGGCGAGCAGCAGCGGGCTGTGCTCGAACGGCAAAGTCTGGACAGCAAAGAAATCATCAGGCAACTGTGTGTCCAAGCTCGTCCAGATGTCTCCGCGGCTGCGGCTGCGCACTGCCGCCCCCCGAGAACCCAGCGCCACCGCGGCGTTGCCATTGGGCTCGACCGCCACCGCATACAGGTTTTCTTTGCTGCGCGAGCTGCGCTCGAACCAACTCTGACCGCCGTCAGTGCTTTTCAACACCGTCCCATCATCACCCACCGCGAGCCCAACCTCGTCATCGAAGAAGGCGAGGTCATGAATGGCGGAGACAATGCTCGCGCGCGCAGACCAATGCTCTCCATCCGCAGAGTAGAGCAGCGCCTGCCCGGCACCCACGAACCACATCCCATCCTGTTCGAATGCTCCCACCAAGGCACTCTGGAATGGCGGCGCCTTGCGCTCCCAGACCGTGCCAGTCGCAGAGAAGAGCAAGGTGGCATCCGAAGCGCTCGCCCAGAAACCTGCCTTGGACGACACCACCGCCAGCAAATCGGCGCTGCTGCCACTCGTCTGGGCACGAAAGACAAGCTCTCCCGCAGAAGCGCTCAACACAGTGCCCCTCGTTCCCACCAGCACAGTGACCGCGTCATTCTGCGACATGTCACGCAGCGCGTGCTCGCCAGGCAAGCTCACCCTGCTCCAGGTCGTCGCCGCATCATCCGAGTAGTAGAGTTGGGAGGCGTCACCCAATGCAAAGAGCCGCTCTCCAAACTGCCGCATGCCCCGCAGCGTCGCCTCGGCCTCGTGCGCACGGGTCCAGGTCAACGCTTGGTCATCACTATAAAACACAGCGCTGCTCGTGAGCACGACCAGTCGCTTCTGCTGCTCGAGGTAGAGCATCGAGAGGATGTCCTCCTGGCTCGGTGCTGGGCGCGGCTGCCAGTCCGACTTGGCGTCTTGGTCGTAGAGAAGCGTTCCCCTCGCACCACCAACAAATGCGTGTCGGGCATCACGCGAGAGCGCGACCGCATTCAGCTCCTCGCTGCTGCCACTCGCCTCGGGCACGAAAGATAGGCCGCGGTTGAGGCTACGCATCAGCGCACCCTGCTTGCCAACCGCCAGCCCCATGTGGCCTTGCCGCAAGTTCGGCGCCATGGGTAGCGCCTCCTTTGCGACGGCGAGCGCTTTCAAATCGAGTGGACTGGCATGCCAGACTTGCTGCCGTTCGTCCCTCTGCTCGTCCACCGCCCACAAGCTCGCCGACTCGCCCACCAAGATCACGCCCATCGTGGCGGCTGTAGAGAATTCGCGGCTCAAAGCAATGCCATAAAAATCCAGCTCCGAGCTGCCCGCACGCAGATAGCACTTGCTCTCTGTAGGACGACAGTAGCCCCACAAACCCATGCTCCCCGCATAAGCCAACAAGGGTGGAACACTGTTGGGCACCGGAAGCAGCGTTCGAAGGCTCCGCTCCGTCCCTGTTTCCAGTCGAGTCCAGCTCAGACCGCCATCTTTGGTATGCAGCAGCAAGCCGCGCGCACCGCCGATGTAGCCCTCAGTCTCAGTTGCAAAGGCGATCGCCCACAGGTCATGCTTCTCTTCCAAGGGCAGCGCGCGACGCTGCCAGCGCTTGCCGCCATCCCGAGAGACCAACAAGGTGTTGTCCCGGCCAACCGCAAACACCTGCTCACCCGCCCCCGCTGCCGCGTGCAGCGAAGGGAGATTCGACACCTCCCGCACCGACCCCAGCGCCTCTGGCAGATTGCCCCCTGACCCAAGAACGTCGAGCAGAATTCGGGTCGCGTGGCTGTGCGAGCGAAGCTCGACATTGAAACCACCGTCCTCGCTCCGCCCCAACGCGCCATTGCGCCCAACAAAGACGCCACGCAGGCCATCAGCATGAAACGCTGCGGCGTGAAAAGCCCAGCCAAACTCGAGCCCCGGTACCACTCGCACCGCGCTCCGGTTCCAGCTCGAGCCGGCATCATCACTGTAAAGGACCGTATTCCCTTCGCCCACGACAAGCACGCGCTGAGCGGACAGCGCCAGCACGTCCCAGAGCGTGTTCACGCTCTGGCTGACCTGACGAGTCCAGGTCATCCCCTGGTCCTCGCTGCGCAGCAACAGTCCTTCATCGCCAACAACCAGGAGCACGCCACCATCGAGCCGGAGCACATCACGCAGATGAGGCTGATTCACCAGCGGCCGCGGTGTCCACCGACGCCCCCCATCATCAGAGCCGAGAATCAAACCCTCGGCACCGCCCACCAAGACCCTCTTCCCATCCTGTGAGACATGAACGGTATACAGCGCCTGGTCGATGTAGGGATAGGCCTGCTCGAAACGCTCGGCGCCATCCATGGTCCGCAGCAACGCCGAACGCTCCCCTACGACAAAGCCCAGCTCGCCACCCGACGCAAAGGCAACATCATTGAAATTGCGGGTGTCCACGAGCGGCTTGTCAAACCAAGTCGCGCCGCCGTCACTGCTCTCGAGCAGCGTCCCGTTGGAGCCCACCGCATAGGCCTTCTCACCGCCTGGCACAAAGCTCACCGCGGTCAGCGACGCACGCGTCCCAGACTCACCCTCGACAAAGGAAATCGCCTCGTCGTTGGAGCTGATGGTCAGTCCACCACGCCCCAGCTCCGCCCGCGCTTTCTCGAGCTCGGCCTTCGACATGTCGACGCAAAAGGTCATGCCATACTTGTCACGATAGTAGTCTCGCAAACCACGGTAAATGCCTTCATCGTCCTCGGCAAAGGAGAGCAGCCGCCCCTGCAAGTCGATGGTTTCCACCATCACTTGACCGCTCTCGTCACGGCTCGCCGCGAACCACTTCTCGAGCTGGCTGCCCATCATCGCCTCCTCGGCGAAGATGCGAGAGCCTTCGAGCTGGTAGATCACTCGCTCTTCATTTTTGCTCGTGCGCACG
>JAVFAO010000167.1:0-13769 GCA_034002465.1 Myxococcota bacterium | reverse complement strand
GTTGGAGTGTCGCACCGTGCTCTACTCAGAAGCGCTGCTGCGCGCCATCGCCGCAGCGGCGAGTCGCCGCCAGCGGGAGCTCGGCCTGCATTTCAAGCTCGAGACGGGTACCAACCGCCAAGGCCTGCGCCTCGAGGCAGCCCTCGCCCTGGCGCAGCTCGCCCGTGGTCTAGAAGGTGTGCGTGTCGAGGGCATTTGCACACACTTCGCGAATGTCGAGGACACCACGGACCATCGCTTCGCCGAAGCGCAGCTCGCCCGCTTCGCCGAAGCCGCCAAGGCCTTCGAAGACGCTGGCTTCGACAAGCTTCTTCGCTCGATCTCGAATTCTGCGGCGAGCATCCTTTGGCCGCAGGCTCATTTCGAGCTGCTGCGACCGGGCATCGCAAGTTATGGGATGTGGCCATCCAAGGAGACGTTCCTCTCTGCGGTGCTCGCTGGGCGACACGAAATCGAGCTTCGACCCGCGCTGCGCTGGCTCACTCAGCTCGCCCAAATCAAGACGGTACCCGTTGGAGAGTCCGTGGGTTATGGCTGTACCTTCAGAGCGACCCATGATACCCGCATCGGCATCTTGCCCGTGGGCTACTACGATGGCTATGACCGTTCTCTCTCAGGCCTGGCGCACGTCTTGGTGCGGGGCCAACGCGCACAGCTGCGCGGTCGCATCTGCATGAACATGATGATGATCGACCTGACCGACATCCCAGATGCGCGAGAGGCTGACCCAGTGGTGCTGCTCGGCACGGACGGAAAGGAGCAGGTCAGCGCGGAGCAGCTTGGAGAATGGTCTGGGACCATCAACTACGAGGTGACGACCAGAATCAACGAAGCCATTCCCAGGCTTGCAAAGCCGTCTACTTGAAGTTCATCGCGATGAAGGCGAAGAAGACGTCGATGGCTTGGTTTTGGTGGATGTGGTAACTGGTGTAGGCCACTGAGCCCGAGCCGTAGCGGAAGTCGACGAGGTAGGGGATATCGGTCTCGATGGCCCCTGTGGTGAGTCTGGCGTCACCGCGCAGGTAGACCTTGGTGTCAGCGGAGACATCGACGGGAACCGCCCATTGGGTCAGGTTGAGGTCGATGGTGGCCAGGGACATTCCGGTGAAGGCGCGCATCTCAGGGTCGACGATGGAGACGACGTGGAGACCCCGAGCGCCTGTGAGCACGTCAATGGGGCGCAGATCCTCTCCACGGAAGTCGATCTTCTCGGGGAAGGCGGTCTCGACGAAGTAGAAGGCCCAGTCCGAAGCGTAGAGGTAGTTGCCAGCCTCGACATAGCGGCGCAGATTGGCGGCGATCTTGTTGAGATCGGTCATGTAGCTGCCGTAGTTGGCCTCGGGCCAGACACCGCAGTTGATGAAGACGATGTCGTACTGGAAGAGGCGGTTCTCATCGAGCAGGAACTCCCAGCCATCCCACATTTCCTGGTTGGGCGCGTAGCCAGGGAAGAAGTCGAAGGAGAAGCCCAGACTGGCAATGACGCTCTCGATCATGTCGTAGTGACCACCAACGACGGCGATCCGGGTGTCGGTGGAGCTGAAGCAGAGCTGAGCGTCATCGGGATCAGTATACGAGGTGGTCTTGCCGTCCTGCACGCTGACCTGCACGGTGTGCTTGTAGGGGCCCTTGGTGATGGTGAGAGGCCACGCACCAACGGGAACGTTGGAGAGGACGAAGTAACCCAGCGCATCGGTCTCGCCCGTGGCGATGGCCTGCTTGCCGTCGCAATCGATGTACTCGATGGAAACCGTGGCACCAGAGACTGCGACCTGGGTCGGCGTGCAGGAGAATCCCTCAATGTTGCCGCTAGCGCAGTTCGGGTTGGGGGTTGGGTTGCCACCTTCTTTCGTGCAGATCTTGACGGTTCCATTGCCGCCCTCGGGGAACTCGCAGGCCCATTCGGGTGAGCCGTCGGGCTTGTCGGCGACATTGACGCAAGTGGTGGTGGAGGTTTCTTCGGAATAGGAGCATTGCCATTCGGGATCGGTGTTCTTGACCTCACCGGTTCCACCCGTGCCCGTCGAGGTGCACACGGTCTGATCGAGGGCTTCGTTGTAGTTGCAGTTCCAGCTCGGGTCTGTGACGAGCACGCGACCATTCTCGCTGCCGGACTGATCACCCTGGTAGGTGCAGGTCACGGCGGTACCGTTTTCCACACACTCCCAGTCATAGTTGCCGTTGGGTACCTGCGCGTCGCCCCCGCGGTGCACGCAGATGGTATCATTCCCGTTGTCGACACAATCCCAACCGTAGTTGCCGTTGGGCACGCTCTGGTCGTTATGACGACACACCGTTCGCCCGTCCTCATAGAAGCACTTCCAGTCGACGCAGTCGGCAGGGTTGTCGATCCAGTTGCAAGTGCCGCCCGTGCCGACGATGACCTCATTGGTGTTGGGGTCAGCACAGAAGAAGTTGACGCAGAGATTGTAGAGGCACTCAGAATCCGCCTCACAGGGATCACCAATCTCACCCCCATTCGGGTTGATGATCGTGTCTGGAGGTACCTCGAACGTGTCCGAGGCGGTGTCGCCGTTAGCGGGGTTCGTCGTCCCCGTCGAACCACATGCCAAGATGCTCATCGCACCCATCAACCACAGAACCAGGAAGAGCTGCTTCATGTTGTCCCTCCGTCGAACGGCGCGCGTTCGGATGTCTCCCAACATCCTACACATCAAGAGACGTGCCATCCAGAAAAAGCAGCGCCCCCACAGCATCACTAGCCCTTTTCGGTACAGAGGCATGCAGTCAGCGAGACATCAAGGTCCAATGCGACATCGAGGTCACACTTTCGTCGAAACAACGTACCTTACATCTTGCGATTCAAGAGCTTGATTCACAGCGCGACGCGCCAGTGCACAAGAGAAAACCTTGGGGGCGAAGCAGGCATCGCAGCGCGAAGTCTCGTGGTCGTTCAGCTCACCGTCGACGAAGCACTGAGAGAACGAGCGGGGCCGACGAAAGAGCCGAGAGGGTCGGGAATCATGTTTCTCGCCCTGTGTCGACATTGCTTGACCTCAGCCGTTTTTTTGTTGACACCGCGCTGCACTGCAAGTAAAAACCATCGCGTTCTCGCGTCACGGCCTCTGCAGAGGGGACGATGTGTGGGAGCGGGGTCAGGTAGCTCAGTAGGTAGAGCAGTGGACTGAAAATCCACGTGTCGGCGGTTCAATTCCGTCCCTGACCATTCTTCATTGCTTCGCTGTCGCGTCCGAAACGCACTCCAACTTTCTTGAGTTGTGCCTCGGCGACACACCCGCGCAGATGCGACCTCTGTTGCGGACAAAGCAACTTGAGCTGGCCAGCGGCGGTCGCAGCGCCTCCGAAGCGCTGATGGCCTCGTAGGTCTGTGCTCACTGGCCTGCCCATGGCGAAGCTTGGCCTCTCGCTCAGAACACGAGGCCAAAACTGAAGCCAGGAGCGAGCTTCCCTCCTCCATCGACGATCGGGCTTGGCTGCAGCCACCAATCGCCTTCAACGAGCACCTCTTTCTCCTCCGTGCTTGCATCGACCACAGCGAAGTAGATCGTCACCCCCAAGGCGACGGCGCTGCCCGCAGCGAGCACCCAGCCAACGTAGACGAGGGTGTTACCATCATCCTCGAGTTGCTTGACCTCCTCGGCGCTCAGCTTGGGGTCTTCTGACTGATCGTAGTAGTCATAGGCCGTGAAGAAGACCGCTCCAGTGCTGACCGCCAGCACTGTGCTCGCCACGGTGCCAATCACCCAACCCCAGCGGTAGGCGGGCCAGCTATGGTCGACCTCCTTGCCTTCGATGGCAAAGAGCAACGCCTCATAGAGTTTGTCGCTCTGAACGGGGCCCGCTGCGACCTCGATGCTCCTCTCATTGAGCACCACGTTGCTCTCGGCGTCGACCAAAGCTGCATAGATTCGCGGCGGTGAGATGCCTTCGACTGAGAAGACCAAGGCGTAGCGGCTATCGGTGAGACGCGCGATGCCGCTCCCAACGTAGACGGCGGTCGCCGACGCCGATTGTCCAGGGGGCGCTTCCACGATGGCGTAGCCCTCAGTGGTCAAATCAAACTCGAAGGCGGGATCGACGTAAACCTCGACATGTCCTCCAGGGCTCAGCTCTACCAAGTGCGCGCGACTAGGGCGATCGATGCGCCCAACGATGACCTCGTACTTGCCAGCCGTCAGCCGGTACTGGGTGAGCGGCGTTTGGCCGACCAAATGACCGTTCACGAAAACGTCTGCACCTTTGGCAGAAGAACTCACCGACAGGGCACCTGAACGTCGGAGCTCATTGCGAACCGCATCTAACAGCTCGACCAGCTCTTCGGCCTGTCCTTCTGCGTTGTAATCAGGGTAGAAATCGAAGATAGGGCGCACGGCCTCGGCTGCCTCTGCCAGCGCCTCGTCGCTGATTTTCTTGCGTTTCTTGCCGTACAACGCCTCATCGAAATAGGTCGCTGCCCAAGCGACGCGGGTGGCTGACCAGATTTCGCTCGTTCCCAAGATGACCCGCGTTCCAGCATCACGCTCCATCAGCGTTACCGCGCGAGCCAGCTCTGCCCGGGCACGAACCCACTCCTCGTTCTCAACCGCGTCGGCAGCAGCGCGCAACGCATTTTTGTAGTCTTCCTGTGTACTTTCAGCAACTCGCGCCTGGGAAGAGATGGCGATCGACTCGACCAGACGAGCCGTATTGGCAGGAGACACCAATGAATAGCCTGGTGTACGCAGGCGAACACTTGCCATCGCTTGCAGGTAGTCGACCAGTGGACCACGGGTCGCGTCGCCTGTCGCAATGCCCACCACAGGCACATCGGCTGCCCAGGCGGACGGAGCGTAGCCCAAACACAGCACGGCAACGCAGAGCAGCGCAAAACGCGGAAAGCTGCACCGTCGCCACCGCGCAGACGGGCGAGCATTTTCAGAAACAACCCAAGAACACGGGGAAATTCGAACTCCCGCAGACAACATCGGCTTACTCCTTGGCACCGAGGGCGCAGCGCGCCCGTCGAACGCGGAAGACTTCCTGGCCTCACCGCCCTGCAACGTCAACACCGTCGGCGCAGACGACTGCTGCGCGCGACCAGCCGAAGGCTAGCCCAAGTGCGCCAAGAAAAAAACCTTCGAGGCACGTGGCGTGCCATGATGACACGCCACAATCCGTTTTCTCTTGGACCGCGTGAGGCGAACACGCTTCGTGTTCTCGCTCGAATCCGACGGTCAGTCGTTGAACCGGCGCCCACGCTGGAGCAACTCGGCGCTGACTTCTTCAGCAGGCAATGGCTCACCTGGGTGGATGCACTCGGCGGGGCATTCCTCGGCCGCCCTCACCAGCTCCTGGTAGCTCCCTGCGCTGCGGTCGCCAATCTGAGCCTGGCCATTGTCGTCATACACGAAGAGCTGATCATTGATCTCGATGCACTGATTGCAGGAGATGCACTCCTCCGAATCGATGCGGGCTGGCTTCGGTGCGGCGGGAGCTGCACCTTCGGGTGGGTCCTGCACCGAGGTAGAGCTCAATGGCTCCTGTGCTGGTGCAGCTCCTGGATAGATGCACTCTGCCGGACACTTCTCCGCCGCCGCGAGCAACTGCGCGTAGGTCCCCGCCGTCGGATCCGCAATGTAGGCGCGACCCTCATCGTCGTACTTGAACAGGTCCCCGTTGATGGAGATGCACTCACTGCACGAGATGCATGCGTCGCTGTCGATGTGCGGACCCACTGCTGACGTCTGCGCTGCCTGTTCGAGCGCTGGCGCGTCGGTCTTCGTCTCTCGGTTTGCAGGTGGCTCTGCTTGTGCTGCTGAGGCCTCGGGCGCAGTTTCCGGCGCTCGTGAAGCGCTTGCCACCAGGGGTGCGCGGGGGACATCGAGTTCGAAGCTTTGCGCTTCGACCGCGGCCTCTTCTTCGAGCTCACGCTGCGGCTGCACGGGGTCGTCAGCTGCATTGCTCGTCGTCGCGTCTTCGGAGAGCTGTTCGACGAGTTGCTGCAAGTTGTTGACAGCCGAACGCAGAACCTCTGCTTTCTTGACGGCGTCGACGCGCTGCAAATCGAGGTCCTGGCGCATGATTTCGAGCTCGGCGCGAGCCTCGGCGAGTGCAGTCTCGGTGGCGCGGCGCACGTACTCGTTGTTGACGCCGGCGAGTTCCTGTAGCACTCGCCACATCCGCAAGCGGTCTGCCGCAGCACTGGCGAGGTCGTGATCGACCACAGCTCGCCGAAGCACGCCGTCGATGACCACCCAGACGTAGGGTACTGTGCCGGCTTGGGAGCGCGCCCCTGCCAAGAACTCTGCCAGTTCGACCTGCTCCTCTCGCCAGGCCTCACGGGGAAGCACGCGGAAGTGGGCTTGATAGCCCGGCTCGATGGCCACGGCATGGGCAAAGGTGAAGGCGATGGGCATCTCGGCGAGCTGGCCTTGCTCGTCGTGATAGTGTCGTCGGTAGGAGGGCCAGGCGTGCTCGGCTTGTGGGTTTTCGCTGAGATCGAAGCGATCTGCCCAGCTCTCTCCAGCGGCGGGATCATAGCGGAAACAGGGCGTTGTTCTGGCGTACAGCGCCACGGCGAGTTGCACCATTGGTGGCAGCCGCCAGCTCCACACGGGTGCTGCGATGACGGCGACCGCTGGCCGGGGTAGTGCATTCATCGCCCGCAGTCCCTCGACCAGATGACGCGGTCTGATGAGGCTCGTCTGGGTGACGAAGGCCTCTTGGTGTGCCACGGCGAGGTAGCCGAAGTTGGGCGAGTACCCAATGCGCGTGTCCCAGCTCTCCTCGGGGGCGATACCTGCGCTGCTTTGCACGGCGAGCACATCGACGATACGTCCTGAGCGGACGAGCTCGGCGAGCTCCGCGAGCATCATTCCGCGAATACGTCGGGTATCCTCTAGGACGGCGATACTCGGCATCAGCAGGAGCTCCTCGTCAGAGAAGGTCTGCCAGCCGAAGCGAGCAAGGAAGTTCTGGTGAAGCTCGGGATCGTAGGAGCCAGTTACTTCCAGTCGGGCCAAACGAACGGCCTTGAAGACTCGGGCGAGCTGTTCAGCCACGCCATCGAAGAGGCCCATGGCTGCCTGCAAGCCATCGGGATGCACGACCGAACGAGTGCGAGGGATGGCAACAGGAGCAACGGACTCGTCAGAATACACCAAAACAAGCTCTAGCTGGGTCTCGCTGCTTTCGAGGTAGGACTCGAGGATGCCGATGGCCTTCGCGAGGCGCGCACGTTCTTGCGGGCTTCGCTGCTTGTGACCGCGGGAGGCCTTGAGCTGGCCAGCGAGGCGCTGAGGATCGATGAGCTCCTGTCCAGCCCGTCCAAAGCTTGTGGAGAGCGCAGAGGCAGAGGCCCCTTCGGGTCCATACTTGTCGTCGATGAGCTGGAGCTCACGCAGCCGTCCGAGCAGAGAGCGCAGTTCGCTGATGAAGGCGCGCACTCTTGGTCGTCGCGCTTTTCGGACGGTGGCAGCGTAGAGGTAGATGAAGGTGTTGGGATGCAATCCTAGCAGCGAGGCGGAGTCGGGCAACGCGGAGCTGATGCGTTCGAAGGAGCTTTCGTGTTCGCTTCGTTTCGCCTCGTCAACGCCGATGAAGAGCTGCTCGCGAAGCCACTGCTTGGCCTCCCGCCAGGGAACGGTCTGCTCGCGCTCTGCGCAAAACGCATTGAGCCGATCGAGCACGTCAGCCACATTCCAGGGCCCGAGCTCCAGATCCTCGAGACAATCCCGCAGTGGTGCAGGGAAGCGCTCGTCAGCCCCTTCCATATCGAGCACGAGCGGATACTCGCGCCGCGACTGTTCCGCCTCGAGCAGGGCGTTGAGTCCCATGGGACGCAGGGAGAGCGCCGGAGTTGGGCGTGCCGCGTCGAGCGCCTCTTGTCCCCCCAGGTAAAAGCTTCGAATGGAGCTTCTCCACATTTCCGACGGGGGGGTGTTGACCTTGGGCGGCATCTTGGGCAAGCGATGGTGCAGCTTGAAGTAGGGCTCACCTTCGACGTTGCGCATCGCCGAATCGAGTGGGCGCACTGCCTCGACGCCCGCCCGCAATCGCGCAAGCTCGAGCTCGCTCGGGTGAGCGTTGAGGGCGATGTGCTCGATGAGGTCCCCGCTCAGCCCGAGGGCCGTGGCGAGGGCTTGGCTTGCGTGCAGCAGCGCGCCATGGATGGCGAGCGAGCTCCCATGCTGGCTTGGATCGTCCTCGCGCACCACCGCCTGGTCGACCGTGAACAAGCGCAGCTGTTTGTTTCTGACGATGTCACGTTGGTCTGCATCGAGCAGCGACCAACCATAGCTCCCGATGTGTCCTTGAATGAGAACCGCAGCGTTCTGGGCGAGTCGCTGAAAAATGTGAGGGAGCTCGATCAGTGAAGGATGGGCAAGATACAAGACGTCGATTTCATCTCGCTCTGTGGGCTTTGTGCCTTCTGCGGTGACGCAGAGCGCACTGACATGGCGCAAGGAGTGTTCCCAGCGCGTCACACTCGGCGCGGGGGACCTCCCCAACTGGCTGAGGGCATCGAGCAAGAATCGCTCGCTCAGCGCTCCAGCCGGTGCTGCGGCAATGACCGCTGTCTTCCCGACCGTTTTCTTCCCAGGAGGCTGCACACTGCTGGCTGTTCGATGAAGGCGAAAAGACGCCGCCATCCGCTCTACCAGGTTTGGTGCCAACGAGTCGACCAGGAGCACGTGCTGGTTGGGGCAACACTCGCGCACCCCTGCCAAGAGTGCGCTGCGTTGTGGTGGCAGCGCTCCGAGCTCGACCACTGCGAGCCCCTCGTGTTGGGCCAAAGACTCGGCAAGCAGCGCGACAGGGAAGGGACGGACGAGGGAGATCTCGAGCAAGGCAATCGCATACCCCTCAGACCTGAGCTGCTCCACCGCATCGAGGGCCCGTCCAGTGTGTCCGCCTGTGCACAGCACGAAGTGGGTCGCGCCCTCGGCGTGATAGAGCTTGAACGCTCTCTGCTTTCGCCCAACGAGGCGCTCGACCTCCTGGAACGCGTCTTCGATGGTGGCCAAGACCAGCTCGTCACTGGGCCAAGCATCGCTGTTGGATGGCTCGGGGCTTGGCAAGGCGTCAACGGCGCCCTTGCTGGGAAGCTCGACGAGGTGAAAACTCTCGGCGAGCTGCTTGCCGATGGTGCAGACGCCGGGCAGTCCCAGCTTGGCGGCAACGAAGTGCGCCACGAGGCAGTGATCGACCGCCTCTTGGGCGCTCCCTGCGTGCAGCTCGAAGCCCACCAGGTCCTCAGCGATGGGCGTGGAGGCCCGCACACGGTGGTAGATCCAAGGGGTTCGCGTGGCTGGATGGGCGACGCCTGAGGGCGGCTCACCATCGCTACGCAGCTGATTGGCAGCTCGCAGCCCCGCCAAGGCGAGGCCCTCGGCAGCCGATGGGGACTGGACTGCTCCACTCCCACAGAGCAGCCGTTCGGTGAGATTGACCGCATCGATACCTGAGCGCAAGACCACGCGGCCACCATGGATTGCGGCATCGAGATCACGCGAGTCTGGAAGTTGCTCCATCGAAGCGTTGTGTCCTTCTTCTCTGCTTTGCACGATGCCCCCTGGAAGATCGAGACGGCCACAGCAGCGACGGGTCGCGGCAGCACGCTGCTGCCTCACCGAAGGGTCAGTTTCGGCCTCGCCGATGCGACTCGCGAAGCGACGTCATGTGAAAAGTGTCCTGACAAGCGCGGCTCTCGGCAGCGCATGAGTGGTGCTTGAGGAGGTTTCAGGTTTCAGGTTTCAGGTTGTGCCGCTCCGAAAGCGAATGGCTGGCGTTTCCTCTGCTCAGCGACAAGGTCCCTCTACGCAGACAGGGCCCGAAACGGGCGAGGCTCAGACGGTGAACCGGTCGAGCTCTCGGTTGATCGCGGCGACCCGCTCTTCGGGGCTCATCTCGAGCCCCTTCTGGGCGTAGAGGTCGTAGCGCTCGGCGTTGGGATTCTTGTAGATGAGTCCGACGGGGACGACATCATCTCGAGCGGCAAGCTCATGTGCGCGCAGGTAGTCGGTCGGATCGTGCTCGACGCGATTGCTGAGCACGCGTTCGACCGCGTCATCGGTCGGGATGCCTTCAGGATGCTGGAGCAGCAGCAGCTTGCTCGGATCCTTGATGAGCTCGTCCCACACCTTGGGCATGTAATGTGGACATCGTTGGCGAATCCGGACGAAAGCAAAGCCATCATGATCAAAGGCTTTTCGCAGGGTTGCCATCAAGTGGCCTGGATTCCAGTCCACTGTCTGCGCCACGAAAGAGCAGTTGGTAATCCCCAACATGACGCTCAACGGATTCAACGGCGAGAGCGGAGCGCCCCCCGGATGCGTATTCGAGAACTGACCTCGACCCGTAGTAGGCGAGGTCTGCATCTTGGTCAGTCCGTAGATGTTGTTGTCCAACAGCAGGACGGTCATCTTCATGTTGTAACGAACGGCATGAATCCAGTGCGCGGTTCCGATGGCGCAGCAGTCTCCGTCTCCGGTAACCGTGAAGATGTTGAGATCTGGCCTGCGGGCACGAACGCCGCACGCCACCGGCATGGCACGACCGTGCAGACCGTGGAACCCATATGTATTCATATAGTGCGGAAAGCGGCTCGAACAGCCGATCCCTGAAACAACCACCGTCTTCTCTGGAGCGAGCTGTAGATCGCGACACAGTCGCTGTACCGCGCCCAGCACGCTATGGTCGCCACAGCCTGGACACCAGCGCGCCGTCAGCCCTTGGTAATCCTCGATGACGAAGTGCCGCAACCGCGGCTCCAGCGCCCAGTCCTGCTTCAAGCCGTACATCGTTCCACCTCTGCGTATCGAGCTGTCCTTGGTCTGTCGCGATCAGCGCTCTGTCTGAGCGTAGAGTTCGAGTCGATGCCGAAGCTCCCGTTCGATGACGCCTGGTGCCAAGGGTATGCCTGGAACACGTGACCAGCAATCCACATCCACCAAGGTCTGAGCCCGCAGCAGCCATGCCAACTGCGCGTAACGACGACTGTCTTCGTTGGTATGCGCGGCTTCGAGATCGTCGCTGTAGTTGATCTCGACGGTCATCACCTTGCGGAATCGCGCAAAGATCTGGCGAAGGCCTGGTTCCATTGGGCTCAAGAAGCGCAAGAACACCGACGAAACCTTGTGCCCCTCCTCGCGCAAACGATCAACGGCTTCTTCGATGGCACCTCGGGTCGAACCCCAGCCCACCACTAAGAGCTCACCTTCTTGCTCGCCATGAACGGTGGGTGGCTTCAAGGAACGCTGCAAGGTCGCCAGCTTCTTGCTGCGCGCTTCCATCCCACGCTGGTTGGTCTCCGACTCGTAGGCCACATGACTCTGCTCGTCGTGCGCCAAGCCAGTGAGCACGTATTTTCCCCCAAGTTGACCTGGAATCGGTCGTGCAGACAGACCAGTCACGGGATCCCAATCATAGGGTGCAACCCCATCGACCCAGTCGGATTGATCGAAAGGTGGCGCTAGCCAGTCCTCAGTGACCACCGGGCGAGGAATGGGCTGCTGCCCAGTCGCAAAGTTGGCGTCTGTCAACACGATCACAGGCGTGCGGAAAGTCTCGGCCAGCTTCCGCGCGGTCACCATGAAATCGAAGCACTCCTCGTGCGTCGACGGGGCCATGACAATCTTGGGCGCATCTCCTGGCTCACCGAAGAGTGCGGAGAGGAGATCGCCCTGCTCAACGCGAGTGGGCAAGCCGGTGCTCGGGCCGCCACGCTGCACGTTGACGATCACCAAGGGCACCTCAGCCATCACCGCCAAGGCGAGGAACTCGGTTTTGAGCGCCATCCCAGGCCCGCTGGTCACGGTCATCGGGGTCTTGCCGGCATACGAACAGCCGATGGCAAAACCAATGGCTGAGATTTCATCCTCGGCCTGATGCACGAAGCCACCGACCCGCGGCAGCGCCGCGGCGAGGTAATGACTCACCGAGGTTGCCGGAGTGATGGGATACATCGAGCAGACCTCGATGCCCGCCGCCATCGCCCCCAACGCCACCGCTTGGTTGCCGTTGACCACGATCATCGGCTTCTCACGAGGCTCGCTGATGACCTGGAAGCGCAACGGCAGGTTCTCTTCTGCCCAGCTGTGGCCTGCGCGCACCAAGGCCATGTTCGACTCGATCAAGGCTTCACCCTTGCGGGCAAATTTCTTGGCCAGCTCGCCTCGAATCTTCTCGATGTCGCGCCCGTAGATCGCGCACACCACGCCGAGCGCCCACATGTTCTTCCCGCGGCGCGGATCCGAGATGAGCTTGAGGGTCTCTGCCTCCAAGGGAAGCTGATAGACCTGGTACTTGCGTTGCTCGAAGTCCTCCAGCGCAGCGGCAAACTCCTGCCGCACACTCTGCCGAGGATCCGTGGCCCACTTGCTCTCCAGCAGGATAATGGTGCCTTCCCGCAACGCGCCCACATCGATTCGGCTGTACAAGACCTGCTCATTGAACGCGACCACCAGATCGGCCGCGTCACCAGCGTTGCGGATCTCAGACCGTCCAATTCGAATACGATTGCCGCTTGCCCCCGCGCGAGAACGCCGCGGTGGCTCAACCTCCGCTGGAATGATTTCCACGGTCCAGGCACCGTTGCCCATCTTCGCGCTCACGGCACCGAAGATCTGACCAACCGTCTGTGCGCCCTCACCGGAGTCGCTCACGAACTCGACGATATGCTGCTTGACGTCGACTGGCACCACGACGTCGGATGCTGGCGTTGCGCCTGCTTCTTTCATCTTCGCCCTCGAGACGATGAGAACCGTTCGACTGTGGCCCGAAAGAAAAAAACGTCGCGATGACCGCGTGTCTGGCGACCACAGCATCCGAGGGTCTATTCGGTCCCCGCGCCTTCGTCAAGCGTGAACCGGCTTCCTCCGTTGGTCAGCGCAAGAAGCCCAGCCGGAGCACTCCCATTCGCTGCTCCATGAACTTCGCTTTTCCACATATCTTCGAAAGCTTGTGCTCACCTGAGGACACATCCTTCCTCGAAGCCTGCTTGCAACCCATCGGGCTTACACGACTCCTCGCCATCCATGGCTGCAAGTTCTTGTCGATTGGGCGCTTGGCCCGTTTCCCCTAGTTCTCGAGCTCCCCAGGTCATCGTTCTCTGATGCTCAGTGTCACAACGAACCCACTGCCGTCAGCGACAAAGAGCCGCTGCAGCCAGATTGACGCCATCGCCAGCAGTGGTTCGACCTACATGGAGGACGGTCTGCGCCTTGGCTTCGAGCTCGCCCGCCCCTGCCTCCCAAGCAGCGCGAAACAACCGGGCGAAGCGCTCGCCTCCGTTGAAATCAGCTACTCTAGCCGTGAGGGTGCCCGTGAGAGCGCAGCGCTCGAGCTCGACCTGACGCAGGCTCCGAGCCTAGGACTGCAGCGTGGCATCCTACTGGTGAACGAGGCGACGGCCCTGCGCGCGGCAGCCCATGCGCATCATGTCGAGAACGACCAAGAGGCCGCCTATCAGCTCGTCCGCGCTCTGTCGCAGCTCATGTCCGCGGACAACGATTCGAGTCTGGCCCCAGAGCGCGAGATGGTCGCCAAGCTCGAAGAGACCTTGAGTCGTCTTTCGGGTCATCAGCGCGCGGCACTGCGCGGCACGGAGCTCGTGACTGGCTTGCCCAGACACTGGGGCAAGAAACGAAGAAGGCCCGCCTCTCTCGAGTGGGCCTTCGTCGTATCGGGGCGACAGGATTTGAACCTGCGACCACTTGCACCCCATGCAAGTGCGCTACCAGGCTGCGCTACGCCCCGGCGAGCACGTAAACTACGGAAGCGAGCCGGCGGTGTCAACGTTTTTTTTC
>JAVFAO010000166.1:0-13771 GCA_034002465.1 Myxococcota bacterium | reverse complement strand
CCGCTATTGCGCTTGACACGGCTTGGGCGAGACGTCTATTCTGCCCGCATCTTCCTGCACCGTCGTGGCGAAAGCAGGCTTTGCCGCCGTCGGCGGTCAGGCAGCGACGTTTCCGCCGATTCCTGAAGGACCTTGCCCTGCAAGCTCTTCACTGCTCTTTCGCAGGCGATGCCTGTCTAGGTATTGCGTTTCTTTCACGACTCTTGAGGAGGTCTCGATGCGGACCAATGATGACATTGTCCAGTACCTGATCGATCTCGGCATGCCCTTCGAGCAGCTCGACGAGGGCGTCTGGCGACTCAACAATGAGCATGATCACGTGGACAACATCGTGGTCGTCCACACTCCGCCGATCACCTTTTTTCGGGTGAAGCTCATGGAGGTTCCCAAGGGCAAACGGGCTGAGCTCTTCGAACACCTGCTGCGGCTCAACGCTGGTGACATGCTGGCTGGTGCCTACGGAATCGAAGACGAGCAGGTCGTGATCATCGACACGCTGCAGAGCGAGAACCTGGATTTCAACGAGTTCCAGGCCTCCATCGAACAACTCTCGCTCGCCATCGCCCAGCACTACCCCGTTCTCAAAGGCTATCACGAATTGGAAGCCACCTGATGCATTCGTCTGCTCTCGGGCACCGACCTGGCGCCAGCGGCAATTCCTATGGAATGGCGCAAGGATGCGTGTCCTTCGTTCGCTTTCGATTGCCTTTGCATGGCGGGAATGCTGATTTCCCCGTCTTCTTGAGCTGTTTCCAGCAGAGTCAGCGCAAACCCGTTCACTGGCCCTGACCCAGATTCTCTCATCACGGCTTGACCGAGGAGCAACCCATGGGAATTTTTTCGAGGCTTGGTACCCTGCTCAAAGCCAACATCAACGATCTCATCTCCAAGGCTGAGGATCCCGAGAAGATCCTCAACCAGCTCATTCTCGATATGCAGGAGCAACTCGTCGAGGCCAAGAAGCAGGTGGCCGTGGCCATCGCCGACGAGAAGCGCCTCAAGAAGCAGCTCGAGAACGAGCTGACGATGTCTCGCGAGTGGGAAAAGAAGGCGATGATGGCGGTGCGCGCGGGCAAAGACGACCTCGCCAAAGAAGCGCTGGCCCGCAAGAACGAGCACGACAAGCTGGTTTCCGAGTACCAGAAGCAGTGGGAAATGCAGAAGTCGGCCACCGACAAGCTGCGTGACGCGCTGCGCATGCTCAACAACAAGATCGAGGAGGCCAAGCGCAAGAAAAACCTGCTCATCGCCCGCAAGCGACGCGCAGAAGCGCAGAAGACCATCCAAGCCACACTCTCCGGCATCAACGACAACTCTGCCTTCGACGCATTCAAGCGCATGGAAGAGAAGATCGAGAAGGAGGAAGCCGAGGCCGAAGCGGCTGCAGAGCTGGGAAGTGAACTCTCGGGTGATTCCTTGGATTCCAAGTTCGCAGCCCTCGAAGAGGACCACGGAGCGGACGACGCCCTCACCGCGCTCAAGGCCAAGATGGGCCTGGCGCAGCCTGCTGCCGCCGCCGAGCCATCCTTCAGCTACGAAGAGGCCACGGTGGGCGCTGGAAGCAGCTCGAAGGGGCGCTGGGATCGCGAAGACTTCTGAGCCTCATCCACAGTCTGAGCTCTCCCGGTCACTGCGCGCATACAAGCGCGCCAACGCCGGGGGAGAGAAGCTCGGGGCATGTCCGCTCTTCATCAGCGCCAGGAGCTCACTATCCAACACCCTGAGTCGCTCGAATCGTTGTCGCTCGAGGCGTTGCAGGCGCTCTGACAGATGACGACATGGAGCGTGCTTGCCACTCCGATTCGTCTCACCGCCATGAACGAAGAGGCGGTGTTCGCCATCTTTGTCTCGCCAGCAGATTTCGGCCTCACTCAGGTAGAGCAAGCGCCTTGCGCGACGCCGCTGTGCGGCGAGTCGTCTGAGCTGGGTGTCGACATGGGCGTCGAGGCGAGCAGCCCAAAGCTCGATGCTGTTGCTCTCTCCCTCAGACGGCGGTGCGTCGGACGGCGGTGCGTCGGACGGCGTTACGTCCGGCTCGAGTAACGCTGCGCCGAGCCTGAGCAGGCGATGCAGCGAGCTGCCAGCGAGCTGAGCACGCTCCCACAAGCCTTTGAGAAGCTCGTGCTCGATTTCGGCAGGGAGGGCGGCCCAAGCGAGGGCCGCGCGAAGCAGCTGCGAGGTCTCCTCATCGTATTCCACCCGAACCATGCCCTTGAAAAACTCGAGGTGATCACGGGCGAGCCAGGGACCGCACGGTGCGCGCTTCGGATCGAACGCCAGAGAGAGATCCAAGCGAGCGTTGCAAAAGAAGAGAGGGCGCTCATCCGGTTGCAATTGAACGTTGTAGGGCGGTGTGTGGAGCTGGATGAGCTCGAACTCCAGCAGAGCCGCCTCCAACGCGCTTTCGCATTCCTGCGTGCGGATTTCGTGGACCTGGGCGAGCAGCTCTCTGGTACGGCTCGGGAGTCCGCGCTGTTTCTGGAAGTAGCTGTTGACCCGTCGATGCAGGGAGCGCGCTTTGCCCACATAGAGGACGCGCTGATCGGCGCCAAGCATGGTGTAGATGCCCGGTCCTTTGCTGATGGCGAGTCGCTGCTCTCTGGGGATGAGCAGATCGAAGCGGCGTCGTTGAGGAGTGACGGGCTGTTGAAGCAGGCTGAGGACTTGCTCCAGGCGATGTATTCCAGACGCCTCAAGCATGCCGGCCAGATGTTTCCACACGTGGAGGCTTGCGTCGACATGCTCTTGTGCTCGACGCAAGCTCTGGAGGTGGTGGGCGAGGTGTCCTGCGACGGCGCGCAGCCCGTGTTGTGGCAGCTGGGGGAGGAGCCGTCTGGCCAGCTCATGGGTGCAGATGATGGCGAGAGGCCGTGGCGGCTGGAAGAGCTCTGGCAGGGCGTGACGCAGGAAGGCGAGCTCGAAGCGGGCGAAGTGGATGAGCAGGGGACGCTGGGGGAGCAGCGTGCGCAGCGTCTCGCTGAGTGACTCGAGCGTGGGGGCATCGCTGAGCATCTCTGGGTCGATGCCAGTCAGACGCTGTATGCGTTTGGGCAACACCGCCGCAGGCTCGAGGGCGAGCAGGGATTGGTGTTGTGCAAAGCCCGTATCCGGCCAGCTCTGCCAAGCGAGCTCGATGAGCTGCCCATGTGCAGGGGAAGCGCCGCTGCTCTGGGCGTCGAAGACGAGGACAGGCAGCTCGAGGATGGAGGTCATTGCATTCGTTCGCTCTCGGGCACCGACCTCTCGACAGCGGCAAATCCTTCGGATTGTCGAGAGGATGCGTGCCCTTCGCTCACTTTCGATTGCATTCGTTCGCTCTCGGGCACCGACCCCGCTCGATGACTCGCGGGGGTGGAGTGCCCTTCGCTGACTTTCCAGGCCTCACTGTTCGAGGATGATGAACTCGACGCGTCGGTTCTTTTCGCGGGCTCGCTTGTTTTTTCCCTCGGCGATGGGCCGAGTAGGGCCATAGCCGACGGGCTCGAGGCGCTTGGCGTCGACGCCGCGTCCACTGAGGTAGTCGACGACGGCAACGGCGCGTTCTTGGCTGAGCTTCATGTTTTCGTCGAATCCTCCGACGTCGTCGGTGTGCCCTTCGACGCGGACGCGTCGGATGTGTGGGTTGGCCTTGAGGGTGAGGGCGACTTGGTTGAGGAGGCTGAAGGAGTCGCTCTTGATGTCGGATTTCCCGGTTTCGAAGAGCACTTTGTCGAGGATGACGATCTGCGACTGTTCGACGACGACCACGGTTTTTCCTTGGTCTGGGCAGCCATCCTCGTCATCGACGCCGTTGATGGTTTCCTTCTCGTTGGGGCACAGATCGGCTGCATCCTCGATGCCGTCGAGATCGTTGTCGGGGTCTGGGCACCCATCGGAGTCTTCGAAGCCATCCGGGTCTTCGGCTTGGTCTGGGCAGTCATCGAGCTCGTCGAGGATGCCATCGTTGTCGTTGTCGAAGTCGAGGCAACCGTCGCTGTCCTCGTGCTTGTCGAAGTCCTCGGCTTCGAGGGGGCACTGGTCGAGCTCGTCTGGGATGCCGTCTTTGTCGTTGTCGAAGTCTGGGCAGCCATCTTCGTCCTCGAAACCATCAGGGTCTTCGGCTTGGTCGGGGCACTGATCGATTTCGTCGGGCACGCCGTCGCCATCACCGTCGATGTCTGGGCAGCCGTCCTCGTCGCGGTCGCCGTCGGGGTCCTCGGCTTCCGTGGGGCATTGGTCATCGCCGTCGAGGACGCCGTCTTGGTCGTTGTCGAGCTCAGGACAGCCGTCCTGATCTTCGAAGCCATCGACGTCCTCAGCTTCGTTGGGGCATTGGTCGTCGGTGTTGAGGATGCCGTCGCCATCTCGGTCGGGGTTCAGCGGAGCGTATTCCATTCCCGCAAACAGTCTAAACTTGGGCGCTCCCACACCCTGACCGATTCCGGTGCCGCCACCGACGCTGAAGATGAGCTCGCGGGGAGCATGTAGGCGTGCGCCAGCGAGCCATTCCATGGGGCGGTAGAAGTCCTCGCCGATGTTGCCGCTCATGGGCAGGGAACCAAAGGTTTCGAGGCTGAGGTCGAGCAGCGCCTCCACGACCTCTACTTGTGCAGCGAGGGCGTAGTCGAGAGAGTGTTCATGCTGGTAGCTGAGGGTGGCGGAAGACTCGCGGAACCGGGTGCCCAGGTTGGCAGCGACGATCACCGGTCCGTAACGAAAGTCCGCAGCGACGAAGGGCATGAAGGTGAGGAAGCCATCGCCCAGGAAGTCCTCTTCTGCGCCGGTGGGGACGCTGAGATCGAAGCCAGCGGCGAGCCCGAATCCACCAAAATCTGCAGCGTCAAGGGCTTTGATTTTCCCGCGGAAAGACATGTCCCCGACGCCCAAGGTTGCGAATTCCCTGCCGTTCAACGCACCGTCGTGGAGGACGACGAAGGGCATGTTGATGCCGAGCTCTGCGAGCTCGAAGAGGCCCATGTTGATGGCGAAGTTGACCGTGCCAGTGCCATCGACGATGACATCACGAACCCCCTCAGAGGTTTGGCCCACCAGCGGCTCATTGGCGTAGTCGAAGAAGAGCTTGGTACCAAAGGCGAGGTGGGGCATCACCTCACTGCGCTCGGCGGTGAAGATGGAATACGGGCTGGTGCTTGGGCGAAAGTGTCCCAAATCGAAGGAGGGCTCGTCCTGTGCCTGGGCAATGGTAGGCAGGAAGAAGACGAGGACGAGAAACAGGGTCGGAGCGATCCGTGCAAAGGCTCGCGAGAGCACGCTTGGCGAGTGGGCAAGACGGCCGTCGGAACGACAAGAGAGACATTTCATGGCGGTGGAGACTCCTTGCACGTGCACAAGGCACTTCTTGCTGGGATCACGAAGATTTTGGGTTGTTTCACAAGCGTTCATGGCCTAGCCGAAGACGGCTGGCGCGCAGGTCCGAGTCGACGTGCCGCAGACCTGCGGCGCGGCAAGTCTAATACAGTCTGCCACAGAATCCAATCGCATCCACCGATCGCGCTGAGCATCCCTCTTCGGCCATCGCGTCGATGTGGACGCTCAAGGAACGGCACGCGCCAATGAAAAGAGACTGAGCACGTCTCTGGCGCGCGCCTCGGCAAGTGGACCGGCGGCGCTGGCCTCGCGATGGATGGCAGAGGCGGCGACGGTGATTCGATGGAGCACGCTCACAAATCGGTCGCGTTTGCCACCCTTCTCCTCGAAAGGACTCTTGATTTTCCTGTCTTTGAGCAGCTCGCGAAGGTGAACACGGCGCTCGGCGCTCTGCTCAGCATAGGCCTCGAGCTCATCGAGCCGCTCCATGATATCGCGCTCTGCACCGCCCTCGAGCTGCTCCGCGAAGGCCTCGAGCTCCTCGATGTTGGTCATCGCGGGCTGTGCCTTACACGCCACCGTCACGAGAAGCAGCGCGAGCAACAACAAGTGGGGGGAACAGGCCAAGCGCCCAATGGACAAGAAGCTCGCTGGCATGAGGAACGCTGACTTGGATTGTGCGGTGCTTTGTGTCATAGAGAGTGATTGAGCTACCGGTGAAAGCCTTGCGCGCCGGACGGTCACCTGACTGCAGCAACGAGCCCATTGAGAAGCATGACTCTCGACCCGCTTTGGCTCTTGCAGCGGGGCTTTCCCACTGCCTCTGCCGCCGTCATCCGAGCTACGACGCACGCGTCGCCTCCTCGGCAGTACTGGCGAGAGGCGAGCACGACCGCGTTCTAGCACAAAGATGCAGACCCTGCATAGCCCCATGCTTTTCCATTCATTCCGCGCTTTTTCCGAGCCTTTCCGCACCTCCTGGAAGCCCCCTGGGAGGCGTGCGCACCAACAGCAGCCGCTGGCGTTCTCCAGACGTGCCGCTTTTGCCGTTGAGAAATGATGAGCGCCATCCTTCTTGCGATACTGCTTCTCATCCTCAACGGCTTCTTCGTCGCTGCCGAGTTTGCGCTGGTACGCGTCCGTTCCACCCAAATCGATCTACACGTCGCTGAGGGGAGCCGCAGCGCCAAGCTGGTGAGCCGCATCATCAACAATGTGGATCCCTACCTGAGCGCGGCGCAACTCGGTATCACGCTCGCCAGCCTGGGCCTCGGCTGGATTGGCGAACCAGCGGTCGCAGCCAACCTCGGCAGACTCTTCGCCTGGCTCGACATCACCATGCAGACCGAAACCCTGCATTGGCTCTCCTTTCTGATCGCGTTCTCTGCGATCTCGTTCTTGCACATCGTCATCGGTGAGCAAGCGCCGAAAAGCTACGCCATCGCCAAGCCGGTCTCGACCTCGCTCTTCGTGGCATACCCCATGCGGGCGGTGTACATCATCCTCTACCCTGCGATGATGGCTTTGACTTGGGCGAGCGCGCTGATGCTCAAGCTCGTCGGCGTCGAACCCGCGCGCGGACACAGCATGGCGGTCAGCGCCGATGAGCTGCGCCACATTGCGCAGCACTCCGCCACCGATGGCACCATCTCGGAAGCCCAAGGCTCTCTGCTTGACAAGGTCTTCATCTTCTCCGGACGCGTCGCGCGCGAAATCATGGTGCCGCGCAACCGCGTCGCAGCGCTCAACATCGAGCAGCCTGCCCAAGACGTCCTGGAGTTGGCGCTGCGCACAGGCCACTCACGCTACCCCTTGTACAAAGGGGATCTCGACCAGATCGTGGGCATCCTGCACCTCAAAGACCTGCTGCCGCGACTGCTCAAAGGCGAAAAGATCCGACGCCTCGAACAATACGCCCGTGAGGTCCTGTATGTGCCCGAATCTGCGCCTGCACAACAGCTCTTGCAGCTCTTCAAGCAACGGCGAAGCCATCTTGCCGTCGTCGTTGACGAGTACGGTGGAGTGTCTGGCGTCATCGCCCTCGAAGATGCGCTCGAAGAGCTCGTCGGAGAGATCGAGGACGAGTTCGATCATGCCCACGCACCGGAGCTGATCGAAACCGAAGAAGGTCTCTCTGTCGATGGCAGAATCCTACTCGAAGATCTGACCGAAAGACTCGCCCTCGATGAGGTCGAGTCCGAGGCCGACACCATCAGCGGCTACGTCATGGAGCAGCTCGGCAGGATCGCCTCCATTGGCGATCAGGTCATGCTCGGCCCGTGGCGAGTGCAGGTCACCGAGATGGACCGCATGCGCATCGATCGGGTGATGCTGAGTCAAGCCGGTGAGGAAGGCATCGCCAAGCCAGAGTCCTGAGCCATCTTCCTCTTCGTCCCCCCGAAGCAACGAGGCACCTGGCGCGGAAACGCTTCCCACAGCGGGCAACAGCCACCTAGGCCGCTTCTGAACTTGGGGAAACAGGACAAGCGCCCAATCAACAAGAACTTGGGGAAACAGGACAAGCGCCCAATCGACAAGAACTTGGGGGAACAGGCCAAGCCCTCAATCGACAAGAACTTGGGGGAACAGGACAAGCGCCCAATCGACAAGAACTTGGGAGAACAGGACAAGCGCCCAATCGACAAGAACTTGGGAAAACAGGACAAGCGCCCAATCGACAAGAACTTGGGAAAACAGGACAAGCGCCCAATCGACAAGAACTTGGGGGAACAGGACAAGCGCCCAATCGACAAGAACTCTACGAAAGCTCAGTGAGGAACACGTGCAGGCAGCGTCGAATCACCATCCATGGCAACACCACGCCTGGAAGCTTGTGCGCGCCGCTTTTCACCAGCCGCAATGCCGCAGCTACCGCGTCCTCAGCGTGCTCTCGGGCTTGCTCATCGTCTTCAGCGTGCTGCTCTTCATCGAGCCCATCATGGCGTGGGGGGTGCTCCCCGAAAGCTGGGGCCCGCTCTTCGACCTCCCCATTACCCTCGCCTTCAGCCTCGAGCTGCTCGCTCGCGTCATCACCTACCCGCCTCCCGCCCAGCACACCTTCCTGTGGTCGCGACCCGCCCTGCTCCGCCTTCACCTGATGGAGCGACTGAAGTTCCTCGCCAACCCACTCAACCTCATAGACTTACTGGCGATTCTTGCCTTTGTTCCGGAACTGAGAGGGCTGCGCGTCCTGCGCGTCCTGCGCTTCCTCAACAACCGCCTCTTCTTTCGACACTCCCAAGCTTTCCAGCGCATCTTCCGAGGCTTCCACGAAAACCGAGTGCCCATCCTCTTCGCCTTCACCATCCTCGGACTCGAGGTCTTGCTCGGAGGCCTGGCCCTCTTCCTCTTCGAATCGCGAGCCAACGACAATGTCAACACCTTGGCCGACGGCTTCTGGTGGGCCCTCGTCACCTTGACCACCGTCGGCTTTGGCGACATTACGCCCGCCACCACTCTGGGACGCGGCATCGGGGCGCTGCTCATGCTTGGGGGCTTGGTCACACTCGCCCTCTTCGCAGGACTCATCGGCCAAACCTTCATCCAGGTCATCATGACCCTACGCGAGGAGCAATACCGTATGGGACAACACGTCCACCACATCGTGGTCTGCGGATACCAAACCGGCTTCGACGAATTCCTCACAGACATGCAAAAAGAAAGGATGCCCGACTCACCCATCGTCATCCTCGCCGAAACCGAGCGCGACCCCAATGTCCCCCCCGAATTCCACTGGGTCTGCGGCGACCCCACCAAGGAATCCGAATTCGACAAAGTGCGCTTGACCCATGCCCATGGCGTCGTCATCCTCGCGCCCCGCAAGCTGCCACCAAGCCAAGCCGATGCCATCACCCTGATGATCGCATTCACCGTGCGCGCGTACCTCGCCAAACGCAACACCCTGCAGCGACGACGACCACTGCATGTGGTCGCCGAAATCCTCGACCCCGAAAACGTCGAGCACGCCAAAACCGCAGGCATCGACGAGATCATCGCCTCTAGCCAGATCGCCTACTCCTTGATCGCCCACGCCATCGCCGTCCCCGACAGCGGACGAATCATGTCTACTGTCGCACTCGCCGAGGACATCAACCTCTACGTCGGACGACGGCCCGCGGGCGACCACGCCGCCAACTTTCAAGAACTCGCTCTCCTGCTGAAACAGCAACTCAATGTACTCCTGATCGGCTTCCGCAACGCCGACTCGAGCCTCAGCCTCAACCCCCCCGCCCTCGAAGCGGTTCCCCCCGACGCAGCCCTGATCTACCTCGCCGAGAGGCCCATCTTGCCCTTGCTCTAAGAAGAGCTCATCGACGCTCCACGTCAACCACCTGCTGCCTGATGAGCTCCGCCACCAGAGAGGCTGTGCTCTGCCCCCCTGAAGGCATCAACGACTCAGCCAAGACAGACAGCCGCGCACGAATGGGCCCTGCCTCAGCCAACACACGCTCAGACGCATCAACCAATGCACCTGGCTCGAAGGCCGCCTGCAAGAGTTCCGGAACCAGCTGCGAGGAGGCCAAAATATTGCTCATCGCAACGTAGGGCGTGCGAACCAAACGTCGCGCGATGGCGTAGGTCGTTGGCCGCAGCCGATAGAAAACCACGTGGGGCACCCCCATCAGTACACACTCGGTGACGGCGGTGCCCGCCGCCACCAAGGCGAGCGCGCTCGATGCCAGAACCTCGAGCGCGTCTCCCTCGAACAGCTCAACCCCTTGCAGAGCAGGGCCAAAGGCCTCCTCGAGCTGCCCCCTCGTCAGACTCGGTGCCAAAGGCATGCGCAATCGATAGCCCGGAAATCGCGCTCGCAACATGGGAATCGCAACGGCCAACACGGGAGCATGCGCCCGCAGCTCAGCCTTGCGACTGCCCGGCATCAAGGCAATCACATCAGAGCCTCTCGATGCGAGCAAAGCTGCATCCACTGCCCGCGGATGGCCCACGAAGCTTGCCTTCACCCCCATCGAAGCAAAAAACCCAGGCTCGAACGGAAAAAGGCAAGCCAGCGCACTCACCCAACGCGCCATCTGCTTGGCGCGTCCTGGCCGCCACGCCCAGGCCTGCGGCGCTCCAAAGTACACCACCGGCACGCCATGCGCCGCCAAGAGCGGCCCAAGACGACAATTGAAGTCCGGCAAGTCCACCAAGAGCGCGACGTCGGGCTTGTCATGGCCAATCGCCTCCAGCAAGCAAGCAGCGCTCGCCATCACCCGAGGCACTGCCCCAAGAACCTCCGTGAGACCAAGCAGAGAGAAGGCCTCGACCGGAAACAGCGCGTCCAAGCCTTGCGCACGCGCACGCACTCCGCCAACGCCCCAGGCCCTCCATGACGCCCCCAAGCACTCCAGGACCTTGGAGGCCAGCAGGTCCCCCGAGGCTTCACCCGCAATGACCAAGATTGACGAGGCTGAGCGGCCCGTTCTGAGGAGCTCGATGGGATTCATCGCTTGGCTGCCTGAGGAGCTGGCCCACGATCCACTATTTGCTCTCCGAACTGCCCTGCACTCGAAGCAGTCGCTGGAACGCTTGGCTCAACTCGGCGTTGAGCTCGGTCTTGGGTGCCCCTCTGCGCAGGCGAGGTTCGCCGCTGAGCGCGTCAAATGCCTCGGCGAGCGCACCGAATACCGAGCCGAGTACGGCATGCGCCCGAAGCTCCTCAGGCCGTGCTGCATGTTCCCTGACCGCCTCGGAGACCAGCGCTCGAAGACTCTCTTGAAGCAGCTCCTGGGCGGACTGTGCGCGTGGCTCAGGTGGCTGCGCGGGCTCGGCCTGCACCACTGGCTCGGACGGCGGCGCTGAGGAAGCCTCGCCTCCTCTCGAGGTCGAGGGCGTGTTGGGTGCTGGACTCGATACCAACTGAAGCTTGCCCGACTCTCCCAGTTGCTGCAGCAGCTGTTGCATCAACGCGGCCATATCAGTGCTCTGCGCCTGCTTCTCCCCGCTTGCCGCTACCGGCGCTGCCGCCCCAAGAATGGCGCGCAGCAGCATTTCTTGGAGATTGGGCGCTTGGCCCGTTCCCCCTTCTTGTAGATTGGGCGCTTGGCCTGTTTCCCCGAGTTCAGACCTTGCTGCTGCCATTCCTTCAGCTTGTCGCGAGGATGCGTGGGCGTCGCTGGCTGTTGCTCGCGCTGTCACCGACTTGGAAACCTTGGCTCTCCGCTTTCGACTCATGGACGCCTCCTTGCAATGCATTCGCTCGCTCTCGTTTGCATTCGCTCGCTCTCGCGAGACCCTCACAGCGCTGCGCATGCGCATCGGATGCGCACGCGACAGACGCTGACTCGTGCCTCGCTTCGCTCTCGTTTGCATTCGCTCGCTCTCGCGAGACCCTCACAGCGCTGCGCATGCGCATCGGATGCGCACGCGACAGACGCTGACTCGTGCCTCGCTTCGCTCTCGTTTGCATTCGCTCGCTCTCGCGAGACCCTCACAGCGCTGCGCATGCGCATCGGATGCGCACGCGACAGACGCTGACTCGTGCCTCGCTTCGCTCTCGTTTGCATCTTCGCTCGCTTACGCGGGGCTTGGCAAGGCAGCAGCGGCCAAGCTCGGAAAGTTGCGGCTTCCTGCCGTTGGGCTATAAGGTTCACATGTGGGCCCGGCGCTCCACCGCTCGGAGCCAAGTCGCGAACTAACTGAATTGATGACGGAATCTGTAATTGCGCGTGGCCCAACGGCACACGCACGACTGCGAATGGTGATACCGCCTAAGGAGTTCAAAATGAGCAAGTCCAGCAGCAATCCCATGCAGGCTCAGTCTACGTCAAGCGCTCCGCGTCGGCGGACCATGGAGCTCGGCTTCCTAGTGATGCTCGCCTCTGTGCTTGGCGCGTGCTCCGACCATTCGTTCGTCATTGGCAACGTCAGCTCAGGGCTCTTGGTGTTTGGGCTCTTCTACACGACCCTGAACCTGAAGCGTGGCGAGAAGAAGCGCCCCTGAATGCGAAGGCCATGCTCAGCCAAGGCTGAGCTCGCTCTGAAGCTGTTGGAGATAGGCGCGTTCAACCTGGCTTATCCTCGAACCCAAACCGAGAAAGCCGCCGGAAGCATCGGCGATGGCAGTGGCGATATCGAGGGTGACCGCTTGCAAGGCTTGCGCACGTTCGAGGTCGAGCTCGGTGAGCACTGCGCGAAGCTGTATGCGGAGGAAAGTCTCAAAGCTCTGGCTCGGTCGCGCAGCGGCACAGAGGAGCAGGAAGCGCGCAACGGGAGCGTCGAGGCGATGACCGAGGTTTTCGATATGTCGGAAGAGCTCTGAGCGTTCTTTTCGATCGAAACGATTGTCGACCCAGCCAACACCGAGCGCGACGGCGACGACCAGGTCCTGCTCTGCCAGGTGCATCGGCAAGCGCTGCCAACGTTCTGCTTCCTGGGCGAAGGCTTGGGCGTGCTCGCTCGCGAACGGGCTATAGCAAGAGAGCCCTGTGGGGCTAGAGAACCAAAGCTTCGCACCTCGCCCGCGCCGTAGGCGATAGACGCCTCGCCCACCTCTTTCGTTGGGCGTTGCCTCCGGCGTCCACTGTCGCTGTTTCAAGCCCCAGATGCGATCGCCGCAGAGCGCGAGCATGCGCTTATCGAAGGTGCCCATGAGCTGTGTTCCACCTTCGAGCAAATGCACGTCCTCGACACGACCATTGGGGAGGTAGTAGCTCAGTCCGGGTTGTCCAACTGCGCGGCCAGTCGCATCGAAGAGCACGGCGAGGGTGCCATCGGAGAGCTGCACCAAAGCTCGGCAGGCAGTACTGGGCAAGGCTTCGATTCGGGACCATTGCTCATTGTCAATCGTATAGCGCCAAACCCCCTCATCCTCTACGACAGCGTAGACACAACCGTCGTTTCCAAGGCTGAGTGCGCGAACGAAGGCGTCTTGGCTGAATTCTCGAGGCAAGTCGAGGCGCCCACCCTCAAAGAGACAGCTCAGTCGATGCCCCCCAAGCCAGAGACGATCGGCGTAGTCCGTATCGAGGAAGGTTACTGGTTGCTCATCGAGCTGCTCGAAACGCTCACTGCCGAGCTCAAAGCTGAAGAGGCCCTGCGGCGTTCCCAGTGCAATGGCCGAGCCGTAGCGGCAGAGGAGGGTGGCCCCGCTGACCATCGAGGGCAAGCTGAGGTGACGCGTCTCTCCGTCTCGCACGATGGAGAGCAAGCCATGACGCAACAAGACCAGCGCCTGCTCGTGTTCACACACGTCGATGATGGAGCGCGTAGAGCCGGTGCTCGTCCAGTCGAGGCTGGCCGTGTCTTCGACGAGCGTCCACTGAGGACGGAGACGTTGGACGGTGTTTCGAGGCATCACAGTTCTTGTCGATTGGGCACTTCTTGTCGATTGGGCGCTTGGCCTGTTTCCCCTACTTCTTGTCGATTGGGCGCTTGCCCTGTTTCCCCTACTTCTTGTCGATTGGGCGCTTGCCCTGTTTCCCCTACTTCTTGTCGATTGGGCGCTTGCCCTGTTTCCCCTACT
>JAVFAO010000165.1:0-13821 GCA_034002465.1 Myxococcota bacterium | reverse complement strand
AGCAAATGCAGCATGATGAGCACGGAGTATCCCGTGACGACGAGGACACGACTCCAGGCGCTGGAAGGCGCAGATCATAACGTGGGGCCGGCTTCCAGCCGGCCGACCGCGGCCTTGGAAAGGACTGCTCATGCGCACTGTGCGCGACACAGGGGGCAGGACTCGCCCAGAATGTATGCAGAATTCAGGAAGGGCGCACACGCAGGTGCGCCCCTACAGGTCAATATTGCACATCCCTTTCAGATGCTTACAGGTGATGCGCATCACGTGGGCTTTGGCGGGGTGTGGGGCAGCGCCCCACGAGGAGAAATCAAATCAAAGGAATCTGCTCAAAGGAATCTGCGCGTCGCTCACAGCGCGCGCACAATGTCGAGCTGGATGGGCGCTATCACCGCCGTCAGCACGGCGCATCTCGTTTGCGCATGAGTTCGTAGGATAGTGGCGAGGATGCGTGACCCTCGCTGTCTTTCGATGGTGGCGCGCCTTGCAGAGAGTGGGCACCGATGCCTCAGTTGGTGGCGGTAGATTTGGGCTTGCGGGTGGGCGTGGCGGCGTTCGAGCAGCCTGGGGAGCTGCTCTGGGCGATGACCCAGCACTTGAGCAAGCGCAAGCAGATGGAGCGCTTGGCTTGGGCGGTGTTTCGCCGCTGCGGGGCGGTGCGTCATGTGGTGGTGGAAGGTGATCCTCGGTTGGGCGTGATTTGGGAGCGATTGGCGCAGCGTGAGGGGGCGAGCTATCTTTGTGTGAGCGCTGAGCTGTGGCGGCCTGCGATGCTCTTGGAGCGGGAGCGCCGCAGCGGCTCGCAGGCCAAGCGCGTCGCCGAGCGGATGGCCAATGCGCTGTCTCGAGGGCCTGACAAGCTGTCTCATGATGCGGCCGAAGCGGTCTTGCTGGGGCTGTGGGCCTGCGCTCAGGTGCAGTGGATGGGCGATGGCACAACCTGAAGTGTGCGAAGGGCACGCATCCTCGCGCCATTCCGAAGGAACTCGGAGCCAGGAGGCGGAGAGTCGCTGCGAAGCAAGCCCGAAGGGTGCCCGCCAAGGAAGGCGGGCGACAATTGTCGCTGGCGCGAGGTCGGTGCCCGAGAGCGAACGATCGAAATCGACGATGCCTAGACTCTGTCGACATTCCAAAGTAATGGTCCAGAGTTCGACGCCCAAGAGCGAACGAACGTGCTGAGGGGGCGAATGATGCGAACGATTCTAGGGATGATTCTGCTCTTGGTGGCGCTGGCTTGGGGCTGTGGCGACGACGAGGCGGTCGTTGCTGACGGTGAGTACCTGAGTGGCGAGAGCAGTCCAGCGCTGTCAGTGAAGGTGCGGATGAAGGTCGACAGGAAGGCGCGCCAGGTCGTGTTCCAGGAGCTACCGGACGGAGTCGAGAGGGTGGTGCCTTGGCGCTCGACGAAGGTGGTCACGGAGTGTCAAACCCAGATGGGAGGCACCGACTCCGAGCGTCTCTTGCTCGATGCGAAGAGCATTCGGCTTGGCGGGCACGACTTTCAAAGTCCCCAACTCTCGCCCATGTGTGCCACTGGGGCGGACGTCCGCTTGGAGTCGGGGGGAGACTACGTGCTTTTCCAGCCGGTGAAGTGAACGGGCTTGCACGCCGCTGCTCGTGGTACTAGCTTCCTGCAGAGTCTGCACACTTGAGGTGCACCCTGAGGAGAAAGCGGATGGGAAAGCGGCGCAAGGCTTTTGAACTCAACGGACCTCGGCTCTTGTCGCTGTGGCAGAGCTTGCACCGGATTCCTGGGGGAAAGCTCATCTTTTCCCGCCTCTTGGGACACTTCATCCCTTACACTGGCGCGCTTGGCGCGGTGGTGGAGCGGCTCGACGCGGGCGAGGTAGAGCTCAGCCTGCGTGAGCGGCGCGGCATCCGCAATCACCTCTCCTCGGTGCACGCTGCAGCCCTCATGAATTTCCTCGAGCTGAGCACAGGGCTTGCCGTGGTGTCATCCACCAGCGCGTCGCAGCGCGCCATCTTGCTGCATTTCGAGCTCAGCTACGAGAAGAAGGCTCGAGGCCGGCTGCGTGCTATTGGTCGGTGCACCCAGAAGGAGGGCAAGGACTGGATGGCCGAGGGCCAAATCCTCGACGAGCGCGACGCCGTCGTCAGCCGAGCCGTGGCCACCTGGCGGGTGAGCGACTGAACTGCTCTCGCCAACGCTTCAGAAACAATGCGCATTTCGTCGTCGATTGACAGCCCGTGAGGTCGCGAGGATAGTGGTGCGCGACGGTTCTTCGGCAGCCTTCGTTGGCTCGCGGGCACCGCTCTCGGTCCAGCGATGCCGGCTCGTGACGGTCGCATGGAAGCGAGCCTTTGGCTCAGGTGTGGATGCAATCGAAAGTGAGCGAAGGGCACGCATCCTCTCGACATTCCGAAGGAATTGTTGCTGTCGAGAGGTCGCTGCCCGAGAGCGAACGAATGCCAACAGTCCCATTCCCGGTGAGTGGGCTCAGTGAGCAGGGACGCCATGCAGCGCGACAGCAGCTTGTTCACCTTCCGGTCCTCCTTGGCGTTTGGTCGTGTGTGGTTTTTGCTCTTGCTGGCAGCATTGCTCCAGCTCTCCTGCGGCGCGGAGTTCGAACAGGCACTCGTCGGTGATGAGGCTGAGGAGCTCGATTTTGTCGATGAGGTCGAGGTCGATGAGGTCGATGAGGTCGACGCCCGTGATATCGGCACTGATTCGGTATCGTCATGTAGTGTCGATACGGATTGTCCCGGTCATCGCGAACAGTGTTGTGGATGCACTGCGGTCTGCCTCGAGGGGGTCTGTGTGAGCAGCTGCTTCGAGTCTGCTTGTTGTGCCTTCAAAGCGTGTGGCCCGCAGTGTGAGCTGCTTCGTCCCGCCTGCCGCTTGGACCAGCACTGTCCCGAGCTCCTCCCCTTCTGTACCGACGGGCTCTGTAGTGAGTGCGCGGCCCACCGCGATTGCGACGATTCTGCCTCGCCGTCCTGTGAGCAAGGGATGTGCAGGCCCCTCGACTGCAGCCTCATGAGCTGCCCCTCCTTCGCTCCCGTCTGCATCGGTGGCCTCTGCCACCTCGACACCTGTGGGCCCGATGATCCTTGCATCTCGGCGCGAGCCACCTGTGAGCAGGGCATCTGCCGCCTCGACGACTACGACGTCTTAGGGCTCTCATGCCACTTCCAGGTCAGCAGCCAGGGCTGGGTCTCACTGGGCGAGGACTGGAGCGCGATGGCGCCCATGTATTCCTCTGATGGCGAGGCGCTGCTGTTGCCCGTCTGGTACTGAGCACCGGTCGGCAGGCTGGAAAGCCTGCCCCACGCCTTGTCCTGCGCAGCCCAGCGCCGTCTGCACGGCGTCGTGGGGTCAAGCCGCGACCCTGTCTGTCGCTTGCATGGCGGGTTGACCATGGCTGTCACTCGCGCGAGCTCGCTTCAGCCTCTCTCCCCGTTGCGCGGGAACCCGCTGAGGGCAGTCCAAACGTGGACCCACTCGCTGCGAAGCAAGCCTGAAGGGTGCGCAACAAAGCAGAGCATTTTTCTCTACTTCTCTGTCGAGTTGACAGCCTGCGCCACTTGGAAAGATAGTGGTGTCCCTGGGGTTTGCTGGAGACGACCCTTGAAGTGAGCGAATCGAGGCACGAGTCAGCGTCTGTCGCGGGCGCATCCGATGCGCTTGCGCAGCGCTGCGAGGAGCTCGCGAGAGAGAACGAATACCTACGAGTTGGGGAAACAGGCCAAGCGCCCAATCAACAAGAACTGAGCTCGGATGAGGAGCAAGACCGCTCATGCGCGCAGATACAAGCTCTGACCTTCGCCGCCTGGCGGGGCATATCGCCATCTTCTCTCGCCTTGTGTGCACAGGCGCTCTTGCAATGCGGTTTTTCGGAGAACGATGCTGCAGGCCAAGGCATCATCGACCAGTGTGGCTGCTGCTCCTCTTGCCGCTGCTCTGCACCTGCAACCAGACCGATTCGCCGCTGCAGGAACTGAACTGGGGCGATGAGGAAACAGTCAGCGATGAGGAAACACTCATTGCTCTCGACTCGACGCAGATCGACGTTCCCAGCCCAGAGGTCGCAGATCAGGATCAGCAAGACCTCGACGACTTCGAAGAAGAGTTCGAAGAAGAGTTCGGAGAAGAGTTCGAAGAAGAAGATGATGACGACACGGATTCGAACGACTCCGCAGACTGGGACATCGAGATTCGTGAGCCCTGCCACAGCGACGCTGACTGCCCTGGCGACGACAACCCCTGTTGCTCCTGCACCGCTCAGTGTATCGACGGCGTCTGCGTGCAGAGCTGCTTGGATTCGGAGTGCTGCCGCTTCAAGCTCTGTGGTCCTGAGTGTGAGATCCTTCGTGACCCCTGCCGCTTGGACCAGCACTGTCCCGAGCTCCTTCCTTTCTGTACCGACGGGCTCTGCGGCGAGTGCGCAGCCCACCGCCATTGCGACGATTCAGCCCGTCCATCCTGTGAGCAAGGGATGTGCAGCCCCATCGACTGCAGCCTCATGAGCTGCCCCTCCTTCGCCCCCCTCTGCATCGGAGGCTTCTGCCATCTCGACACTTGTGGGCCAGGTGATCCCTGCCTCTCGGCCAGGGCCACCTGTGAAGAGGGCATCTGTCGCCTCGACGACTATGACGTCTTCGGCCTCTCCTGCCACTTCCAGGTCAGCAGCCAGGGCTGGGTCTCGCTGGGCGAAGATTGGAGCGCGCTGGCACCCGTGTCTTCCTCTGATGGCAACGCGCTGCTCTTGCCCGTTTGGTACTAAGGGGCGACCCTGTCTGTCCTTTGCTTGCGCTCGCTCCATCCTCTCCCGCGAGGGAGACACCTTTGCTGGACGAGCTTCCACACGCTCCTCGAAGCTTCGTTCACCACCAACGAAGCTTCGTTCACCACCAACGAAGCTTCCACCACCATGAGCATCGCTCCCGCAATGGACAGTGAAGCTTGCTTACCCAACTCGGAAGCCTTCCACACGGCTCACGAAGCTTGCTCCACGGCTCACGAAGCTTGCTCCACGGCTCACGAAGCTTGCTCCACGGCTCACGAAGCTTCCGCCACGGAAAGTGAAGCCAAAAACCGCTGTGGAAGCTGCTTTCGCACCGCGGACGAGACCGAGAACGGGGTGAGCGAAGCCCCTTGTGCCAAAAATCATGCCATGATCGTCGTAGAAATGGCCTTTTGAGCCAGAATTCGGACAGCAAAACCAGAAACCCAGGTTCCCACTACCGCCGAGAAGCCTTTTGGACCCGTTGATCAAGCTTCTTCCGTGGTGGATCAAGCCCTCAGCGCCATGGAGGAAGCCCTCACAGCTTCCACAGGCACTGCGACTTCGAACTCGAGACCAACAAGGTCCCGGAGGCAAAGACTCGCTGCAAAGCAGCCCGAGCCTGCGCGCCAGTGACAGCCAGGGGCCCAAGCCCTGAAAGCGTCTGCGAACAGTGGAATATCTCTGGAATCCAAGCGCCAACCGGCTAGGATGAGCCTCAACGTCGAGCGGCGCGTCAAGACGGCGCGCAGCGACGCTGATGAGGCTCCTCATGCTCCGCACCTGTACCTGCGCCTTCGCCGCTGTGCTCCTCTTCACAGCCCTCCCCGCACTCGCCGATGAGCCCATCACCCTGCGCCAGACCTGGCAGGGCAACATCGACTACTTCATGACTGGCGCCGCCCTCGCCACTGACGGCTCAGATTCTGGGGGAGAGGCGGATACCCTGCTGCCCCAGGTCTCCTTCGACGTCACCAGCAGCGACGTCCCCGTCACCGCCACCCTCGAGTCCGCTATCCTCTACTGGGGAGGGACCCAAAACCAGCCCTCCGGCGGCGCGTGCTCCACCACCTCGACAGTGCCCGACAAGGTCGTCCAACTCACCCTCCCCGGCGGCTCCGTGCACACCGTCACCGCCGCCGACATCGACTGCTACTGCGCCGATGGCGGTGCCTCCTCCTACGACATGTGGGTCTGCCACGCTGTGGTCACTGACCTCTTCACCTCTTCGAGCGCGCCCATCATCGGCACCTACACCGTTGGCAGCTACTCGGGAAAAATCAGCAACTCTGCCACCGACAACGCCTCCACCACCCTTCTTCTGGTGTATTCAGACAACTCCCTGAATCCTAGGCAGGTCAGCCTCTACGACGGCAACCTCACCATGGCCTCCAGCACCGAGGTCGTCTCCCTCACCGGCCTCGACATCGACTCGCCACCCAGCGGCAAGCTCACTTACTACGCACTCGAGGGTGATGTCGGCGCAGGCACGGGCAACAAGGAACAGGTTGCCGTCAACGGCAACCCTGGCGGCGCCGGTCCGCTGGTCTTGACCGATGTCATCAACCCCGCCAACAACCCCATGAACGGCACCATCAACACCACCGACCCCGTCCAGAGTGGGCTCGTCGGCGTCGACATCGACCAGTACGACATCAGCGCCGCCCTCACCGCCCGTGACAGCTCCCTCGACGTCACCTACAACGCCACCTCCGAGAAATGGTGGATCGCCGTCAACGTGGTCGGCTTCGACACCTACGACCCCAACTTCGCCCTCACCTCCACCAAGACCTCGGTCCTGCACCTCGACCTCGACAGCGACGGCGCCGCCGATGTCGGCGACACCGTGCGCTACACCATCAGCCTGCGCAACTCCGGCAATGAGCAGGGCAGCGTCTCCGTCACAGACGCCATCCCCGCCCAGGCCGCGTCCTGGAACTTCATCTCCACCAGCCACGGCAGCAACGCCTCCTCCGGCAACACCCTGCGCGTCAACAACATCGTCGTCGCTCCCTTGGGCATGGCCACCATCGTCTTCGACGTGGTCATCGCCAACGTCCCCGACGAAACCTGGATGTACAACAGCTTCACCTGGAGCGCGCCCCTCGAGGGCGGTGCCGGTGGCAGCGCCGCCGCCTCAGGTGTGCTGCTGCGCCGCGACCGCGATGGCGACGGCTGGCACGACAACGACGACAACTGCCCCGACGACCACAACCCCAGCCAGTCCGACGCCGACAGCGACGGCATCGGCGACGCCTGTGAGGCCTGTCCCGACGTCGACAACGACGGTTTCTCCGACCTCGCCTGTGGCGGCTCCGACTGCAACGACGGCGACAACAGCGTCTATCCAGGCGCCGCAGAGCTCTGCGATGGCAAGGACAATGACTGCGAATCAGGGACCGCTGACGGCATTGGAGAGTCCTGGTTCGCGGATCCCTGCGATGGACCCGACGCCGACCTCTGCCTCGAGGGCAGCTTTGCCTGCGTCTCCGGCAGCAAGACCTGCTCCGACACCAGCAGCAACAACGTCGAGCTCTGCGATGGCCTCGACAACGACTGCAACAGCGCGACGCCCGATGGCATTGGTGAGTCCTGGTATGGCCAGGACTGCGATGGTCCGGACGCCGATCTCTGCCTTGAAGGGACCAGAGGCTGCGTCGCCGGTGCCCCGAGCTGCACCGACAACACCAGCAGCACCCAAGACCTCTGTGACGGCCTCGACAACGACTGTAACCCCGCCACCGCTGACGGCAGCCACGAACCCTGGTTTGGCGCGGCCTGCGACGGCGCCGACGCCGACCTCTGCACCGAGGGCAACTGGCAATGCAGCGCTGGCGCCCAAAGCTGCTCCGACACCACCGGCAGCACCCCAGACCTCTGTGACGGCCTCGACAACGACTGCAACCCAGGCACCGCCGACGGCTCAGGCGAGTCCTGGTTCGGTCAGGCCTGCGACGGCCCCGACGCCGACCTCTGCACCGAAGGCAGCTTCGCTTGCAGCAGCGGCGCGCAGAGCTGTTCCGATAACACCGGCTCGAACGTCGAGCTCTGTGACGGCCTCGACAACGACTGTAACCCTGCCACCCCCGACGGCGCTGGTGAGTCTTGGTTCGGTCAAGCCTGCGATGGCCCCGACGCCGACCTCTGCACCGAAGGCAGCTTCGCTTGCAGCGCCGGTGCGCAGACCTGCTCCGACAACACCGGCAACATCGCCGAGCTCTGCGATGGCCTGGACAACGACTGCAACCCTGCCACTGCCGACGGCTCGTCGGAATCATGGTTTGGTGACGCCTGCGATGGCCCCGACGCCGATCTCTGCCTCGAAGGCAGCTTCGCCTGCACCTCTGGTTCGAAGACCTGCTCCGATGCCACTGGCTCCAACGTCGAGGTCTGCGATGGCATCGACAACGACTGCCGCTCCACCACCCCCGATGGTTCCGGCGAGTCCTGGTTTGGACAGACCTGTGACGGGCCCGATGCCGACCTCTGCAAAGAAGGCAGCTACGCCTGCAGCAGCGGCGCCCAGACCTGCTCTGACAACACCGGCAACATCGCAGACATCTGCGATGGCCTCGACAATGACTGCAACCCTGGCACCCCTGACGGCAGCGCCGAGTCTTGGTTTGGGCAGGCCTGTGATGGCCCTGACCCCGACCTCTGCGCCGAGGGCAGCTTCATTTGCAGCAGCGGCAGCCAGACCTGCACCGACACCTCCGGCACCACGCCCGAGCTCTGCGATGGCATCGATAATGACTGTAATCCTGCCACCTTGGATGGCTCGGGTGAGTCCTGGATAGGCCAGGCCTGCGACGGCGCCGACGCGGATCTTTGTGCCGAAGGCGTGCTCTCGTGCAGCGCAGGCGCCCAGAGCTGCTCGGACACCACGGCCAACAACGTCGAGCTCTGCGATGGCGTCGACAATGACTGCAACCCCGCCACCGCCGACGGTTCAGGCGAGTCCTGGCTGGGGCAGGCCTGCGATGGTCCGGACGCGGACCTCTGTGCCGAGGGCACCTACTCGTGCTCATCCGGAGCTCAGGCGTGTTCGGACGCCACGGGCAGCGCCATCGAACGCTGCGACGGCATCGACAATGACTGCAACCCCGCCACTGCCGACGGCTCCGGCGAGTCTTGGTTTGGTCAAAGCTGTGACGGGCCCGACTCCGATCTCTGCGCCGAGGGTGTCCGAGGCTGCAGCGCGGGCAGCCCCACCTGCTCCGACAGCACCGGCAACAACGTCGAAATCTGCGACGGTCTCGACAACGACTGCAACCCTGCCACCGCCGACGGCACCAGCGAGTCTTGGTTTGGCGACCCCTGCGATGGCGCCGATCTCGATCTCTGTGCAGAGGGCTCCTTCGTGTGCAGCAGCGGCGCTCAAGCTTGTACCGACAGCAGCGGCAACAACGCCGAGCTCTGCGATGGTCTCGACAACGACTGTAACCCCGCCACCGCCGACGGCAGCGGCGAGTCGTGGATTGGCCAAGCCTGCGACGGTCCCGACGCCGATCTCTGCGCCGAGGGGAACCTCGTCTGCACCACCGGGGCGAAGGTGTGCACCGACGCCACAGGCAACTCGCCGGATATCTGTGACGGCGTCGACAACGACTGCAACCCCTCCACCCCCGACGGCAGCCATGAACCCTGGCTAGGAGAGGCCTGCGACGGGGCCGATGCAGACCTCTGCGCCGAAGGTACCCGGGCCTGTGTGTCTGGCGTTCCTTTCTGCTCCGACAACAGCGGCGACAACGTCGAGCTCTGCGATGGCATCGACAACGACTGTGACGGCAGCCAAGATGAAGGCTGCTCCTGCCTCAGCGGCACCACGCAGTCGTGCTACTCTGGACCTCCAGGAACCGTCGACCAGGGCATCTGCCGGGCAGGCTCCCAGACCTGCATCAGCGGTATCTGGAGCGCTTGCGTGGGTGAGATCCTGCCTCGCGCCGAGACCTGTGACGGCTCCGACGAGAACTGTGACGGGACGGTCGATCTCTTCACCATCCCCTGCTACACCGGCCCCTCTGGCACCCAGGACGTGGGGCCTTGTCATGGCGGAACCCAGCTCTGTACCGAGGGCGCGTGGGGGGCGTGCAATGGCCAGGTGTTGCCGCAGCCCGAGCTCTGCGACGGCATCGACAACGACTGTCGGGTGCTCACTGCCGATGGCAGCGACGAGCCTTGGTTGGGGGACGCCTGCGACGGTCCCGATGCAGATCTCTGCACCGAGGGCACCTTGCTCTGCGCGACCGCTTCCCAGATCTGCACCGACACCAGCCCTGACAACATCGAGCTCTGCGATGGCCTGGACAATGATTGTCGTCCCGAGACCGAGGACGGCTCTGGCGAGACCTGGTTTGGAAGCCCTTGTGATGGGCCCGATTCCGATGCCTGTGAGGAAGGCGTGCGCGCTTGCAACGGCGCGCAGTACTGCACCGACACCAGCTCTGACAGCATCGAGATCTGTGATCAGCTCGACAACGACTGCGACGGCAGCTTCGATGAGGATGCAGGCACTTGGTGGTATCGCGACGCCGACGAGGACAGCTTCGGCTGGCTCGATGACAGCGTGCGCGCCTGTGAGTCTCCTGCAGGCTACGTCGGCAACGACGAGGACTGCAACGACGACGACGAGGCCATCCATCCCGACGCCGACGAGCTCTGCGATGGCATCGACAACGACTGCAGCAACAGCACCGTTGATGGCACCGATGAGGAGTGGATTGGCGAAGCCTGCGATGGCGCGGACAGCGACCTCTGCCTCGAGGGCTCGATGGTCTGCAGCGGCGGCGCTGCTGTCTGTTCGGACCTCACGGGCGACCTGATCGAGATCTGCGACGGCGCCGACAACGACTGCGACGGCCTCGTGGACCTCGAGGATCCCGAGCTCGTCGACGTCGATGAGGACGAAGACGGTGTGGTGGCGTGCGGAGACTGCGACGACAGCGACCCCTATCGCTTCCCCGGAAACGAGGAGCTCTGTGATGGCATCGACAACGACTGTGACGGTCTCACCCTCGAAGGCGAGCTCGATGCGGATGGCGACACCTTCTTGGTCTGCGGTGGCGACTGTGACGACAGTCTGGACACGGTCTATCCTGGCGCTCCGGAGGTCTGCGATGGACACGACAACGACTGTGACGGCTTCCTGCCCAAGGATGAGGTGACCATCGTCTACGGGCAGCTGCGCTGCCTCTTCACCGACTTCCCCGACGACGACTTCGACGGCGACGGCGTCAGCAATGCGCGCGAATTGGAGCTGCACACCGACCCGACCAACCCCGACTCCGACGGCGATGGCCTCAGTGATGGCATCGAGACCGAGATGGGGGCTCAGGCTCCTGACCTCGACGGTGATCTCTTGATCGACGCGCTCGACCCCGATGACGATGGCGACGGCATCCCCACTGACGTGGAGCGGGCGGTGGTGGTCGACGCCGATGACGATGGATTGGACAACGATCGTGAGATCGACGCCGACGGCGATGGCGTCTCCGACCAAGAGGAAGCTGGCGCAGATCCGACGCGGCCAGTGGACACGGATGGCGACGGCTTCGCCGACTTCATCGACCGCGACAGCGACGACGATGGCGTCGACGACGAAATCGACAACTGCCGCTTGGTCTACAACCCAGATCAGCTCGACCGCGACGACAACGGCTATGGCGATGCCTGCTCCGAGGAAGACTGCATGGACGGCATCGACAACAACGAGAACGATCTGGTCGATTGCGAGGACCCGCTCTGCGCGATGAGCAGCCTGTGCCTGGAAATCTGCGACAACGGCGTCGACGATGACCGCAACGGCCTGGTGGACTGCGAAGACCCAGACTGCGACAAGAGCGCTGCTTGCACGGAAATCTGCGACAACAACATCGATGACGACGGTGATGGTGACGTCGACTGTCGCGACCTCGAGTGCTTCAACGATCCCTCCTGCCAGGTCGAGGAGCTCGAGCCCCTGCCCGACGGCTGGATGGCAGACACCGCTGAGGCAGAAGGCGGCGAAGGCAGCGCCAGCTCCGACTGCGGCTGTCTCCTGAGCCAGCGCTCGTCCCTGCCGCTGTCCGGGCTCGCCGTGTTCCTGTTCTTCGGCTTGGCGCTGCTCTGGCGTCGGCGCAATCAACAGTGAGCGAAGGGCACGCATCCTCTCGACATTCCGAAGGAATTGCTGCTGTCGAGAGGTCTGTGTCATCAGTCACCATCGGGGTGTCTTGGACGTGCCCGCAGATGAATGCCACTCGGACACCATGGACGCGCGTTATCAAGAGCTGCCCTGTCTCGAGCAGATGCGCTGGACCGCCCAGCGCCTTCCCTAGCTTTGCTGCTGCGCTGCCGCTTCTGCGTCGCTATGGTGAAGCTGGGTGTTCAAGAGTGCTCGACAGCGAGCTCCTTCCACCCTCCACTCACGCCCTCTCAGCCCGTATTCTCGCCGATGCCAACGCACCTGTCGCTGCGGCGTGGCGCTGGCTCGAGACCGGGGAGCTGGAGCTGCGAGTGGTCAACGACGGCGACTTCGCTTCCCTCGTCGTCGAGCTCTTCATTGATGGCAGCAGCCTACGCAGCGAGCCGCTGAGCGTACCGATGGCAGGGGTTGCGCAGTCGTGCGCCCGCCACCGCGTTCGAAGGGCGCTCGGGTGCTCGGGTTTTCGTGGAGCTGCGGGAGGGGCTACAGGTCGTGGCGAGCAGCGAAATCATGGTCCCGTAGAGGCGTCGCTGCTTCTGCGGCCTCCCCGGATTCTGCATACACTGTTAGAACGCTGACTCCGACGCCTGCAGCGCCTCCGGCGCCTGCTCGTCCTCGACCCGCTGAAACACCAGCACCCCTTGCCTCGCTGCCATCGCCAGATTCATCGCCTCACAGTGCTCCGGCCACATGGACGCAGGCCAGCGTCCTGCCGTGAGGCTCAGCCGCTGGCTCACGCTGACGCGCCCTGGCCTCCCATCACTCGCCGGTTCGCTGCTGATGCTCAGCCGTGAGGAGAGGAAGCTGAGCTCTTGTTGTTGTGGGCTGGGCGCCGAGACCAGCTCATAGCCCTCAGGGAGCTCCACCTCGATGTTGGTGGTGAGGATACTGGAACGCCAGATGGCCACATCCTGGGTGCGCTCCTCGTCGTTGCAGCGCCAGCCCGAATTCAGCAGGCGCAGCGGCAAGACGAGCTCACTGGGCTCTTGCAGGCTCGTTCGAGCGGCGTCGGCGTTCTCATTGTGTTCGTTGCTGGGGTCGGCAGCAATCCAGTAGCTGAAATCGAAGCTTCGCTCTTCCTTGCCTCGTTCACTATCGAGCTCGACCTGTAGTGCGCTCTGCAGCGTCGCAAAAGGAATGTCTTCACGCAACCACTCGAGTAGGTCCTCCAGCCTTTGCTCGAGGGTTCGACGATCGAAGCTGAGTTGCTGCTCGAGGGACAGTATCGAAGCGTGGACGCGCGCTTCCCCTTGCGACGAGAGCGCGAGCTGATAGTGGTACGTGAGGCTGTCTGGGGCGACGGGCTTGGCCTGTATCGTATGCATCGTGCTGGAGAACGAGGAGCCCTTGTCTCGTAGGCTGAGTGCTTTGCCCTGCGCGAGGTGCACCGGTAGCTCACCCGGAGCACATTGGGTGCAGGAGGCGTCGAGGAAGAGTGGCTGTTCGATGCCGGTTTGGGCGGGGAGGTGGACGAGCAGCTCCTGGAGCGTCGAGGTGTCGGGGAAGTCCTCCTGAAAGTGAGGATTCCATGCCGAGATTCCGTAGGCTGCGCGGGCATCGAAACCGCGCTCCCTGAGCCAGTACCAGAGCAGCTTGGCCATCTCTTCTTGACTTGCTCGTCCGGAGTCCAAGACGCTTTGCAACTTGCGCGCATCCTTCTTCATCTTGGGATCGTAGAGCACCCGGCGATGAATCGCGTCGAGGGTGCAGCCGACGAGTTCCACGCCATTGAGCTGGGCGTCGCAGGGGTTGGGCTCGAGCCCTTCGGCGCAGTCATCGTCGCGGTGCAACCATCGAGAAAGCCTCTTCGTGGCGTGAGCCCAGCTTGGCGAGAGGTCCGTCGAGTTGGAGCCAGCGTCGATTCGCTTGAGCCGATAGCTCCAAGAGAGCGCT
>JAVFAO010000164.1:0-13969 GCA_034002465.1 Myxococcota bacterium | reverse complement strand
ACAGCCCAACTCCGACGGGAACGCCCGCAACCATCGCTCCAACGCAGCCCGCTCCCACGGCAGGGCCCACCATCATCTTCGGGGTCAGCGCCCTCGCCGCGCAGTTCTGCGGTGCCGCCACACACTCCGTGGTCGAGGGCTTGCCCAAACCGCCGGCACCCGCAGAGCTGCCACCTGTCAAGCTGAGCCTGCGCACCGACCCAAGCAAAGCTGCGCTCTTCGTCAATGGAGTGCGGCGCGGCACCACACCCCTCGAGCTCGAGCTTGCTCCCGAGCAGACTGTCGAAGTCAAGCTCGAGAGAGATGGCTACCTCTCACACCAGCAAAGCGTCAGCGCCTCGGACGCGCCGGAGCTCGTGATCAAGCTCAAACGAGAGAAGCGCGGCAGCTCGACCAAGAAGCCCACACCCGGACTCGCCATCATCGACTGAGCAGCAGCGCCATCCTTCAGGCTGGAGTAGGGCGCTCGACGGATCGAAAGTGAGCGAAGGGCACGCATCCTCTCGACATTCCAAAGGAACTCGGAGCCAGGAGGCGGAGAGTCGCTGCGAAGCAAGCCCGAAGGGTGCCCGCCAGGGAAGGCGGGCGACAATAGCTGCTGTCGAGAGGTCGGTGCCCGAGAGCGAACGAATGCGATCGATGCTGTCTCGCGCTCGCGCCCGTCACTGCCAAAAAAAACCGCCATCATCGTTCGTGGCCAGGTCGATTTCCGTGTCGAATGAGGCTAGCATGCTGCCAGTTCGGTGACGGGTGTCGAACGGCTCTTCGGAGTCGTGTGAACACCACAACTCGGAGGCAGGATGGCGGAACGCCGCTGCAAGTAAGCCCAAAGGCTGCGCGTCGTGAATGGTGCGCAACATGATGGGAAAAGATTGCGACGACGCACCCGCACTACGCAAACCATTCAGGCGTTCGAAGGGCAGCTCCTTTCGCTGGCGACTGTTCAGCGCCGCGCAAGGAGCCTCGCCAAGTCCGAGTGAATGCCTCGAGATGCAACGTTCTGAGCAGGTGCAGCACATCACGATGAGGAGACGGGGCTATGACGGGTGGTAGCAGTTGGGACGATATCGACCCCATCGCGAACGAGAATGAGGACCCTCGAGCTGATGCTTCGACGGAAGCGACTGAGAAGCCTGCTTTGCCAACGACCAAGGCTGAGAGCAGCTTCGAGTTCTTTGCCCCAGTCGAGGAGGACAACCACGATGACGACGAGGGATTCTTCGACGGCGAAATCGAGCCCGTCGAGGACGACGTCGACCAACAGCACGCCGAGAGACCTGAGGCTTGGTCAGCTCCCCCGAGTGAACAAGAACCTGGCGGAACAGGCCAAGCGCCCAATCAACAAGAGGTCGAGCTGGTACCACCGTCTTTCGCAGCACCTGCGCCCCAGGCCAAGCCAGTAGAGCCGACCGTCGTTGCGCCTCCCGAGGCCAACCCCGCGCCCGCACCGGCTCCCGTCGGCGCGCCCGTTGGGGTGAAGGCGGCGCTGCCCACGCCCCCCGAGCTTGCCGGCGCTCGCTTCTTGGCAGAGCTGCCAGTGTTCCGCGCCGAGCGGATGAAGCTCGAACGCAGCTTGCGGTGGAAAGATGCCGCCAAGATGACCTCGGATGCACTCTCCTATGCGCCCTGGGCGAGCGTCGCGGAGATCCGAGCCACCCTGTTGCTCGAGCTCGCTTTGCTCTACCGCGATCAGGTCAAGGACCAGCCTGCAGCCGAAGAGACCTTCCGCATCATCGCCGCCGAGTCGCCTTCCAACGAGCTCGCGCTCGCCTATCTCGAGGAGGTCTACCGAAATCGCGAAGACTTCCTCGCGCTGCACGAACTCTACGTCTCGGTGGTCGAACGAAGCTGGGATCCTGCGGTGCGGATGCGCTACACCCAATCCGCCGTGGAGGTCGCCGAGCAGTCCTTGCGCGAGCCACTGCTCGCGGTCAAGGACTGGGAGCGCCTCTGGTCCCTCGGGACGCGCAGCGAAGCGCTCTCCAAGGCCTTGGTCGACGCCTATCGGCGCACCGAGTCGTGGTCCGCGCTGGCGCACTTCCTCGAGGAGAGCCACGCCGAAGCAAGCCCAGGGCTGCGCCGAGCCGTAGCCCGTGAGGTCGCAGAAATCCACCTCTCTGCGCTCAAACAAGCCGCCCCCGCCACCGCCATTGCTCGCGAGCTGCTCAGCGCTCGCCCCAATGACCCCCTGCTCATCCTCTCGCTGGCCCGCATCTACTCACAGCAGGGGGATTTTGCTGCCCTTGCGCAGCTCGCAGCGCAAGAGCTGCCCGAGAGCATTCGCCGCGATGTTCTTAGGGTCACCGCCGACGCGCTCTGGCAAGGCGGCGAGCGAGAAATGGCCATTGACGTCTACGACGCTCTGCTCGCCCTCGACCCGAAGGACGTCGACGCCCTGCGCGCCAAGGAGCAGCACTTCGTCGCCACCGAACGACACGCAGAGCTCTGTGCCTTCCTCGAGAGCCGGGCAGAAGTGAGCGAAGCGAGGCACGAGTCAGCGTCTGTCGCGGGCGCATCCGATGCGCCTGCGCAGCGCTGCGAGGGTCTCGCGAGAGCGAACGATTGCAAACAAGTCAGCCCTGAAAAGGAGCGGGCTCTGCTCCTGGAACGAGCAGCCCAGCTCGCAGCAGAACAGCTCTCCGACCCCACTCGGGCGATCAGGCTCTGGCAAGCCCGCATCGCCTGCGGCGGGCGCACCCAAGAGGCCTACCGACGCCTGGCCGAGCTCCACGAGTCTCTGGGTGATCGCGCTGGGGTGGCCCAAGCCCTGGACGGGCTGCTCGAACAGAGCCACATGCCCGCAGCCCGAGCCGAGATTCTGCGCCGACAAGGGCTGCTCTACGGGCGCGAACTGCAAGACGACGAGCGCGCCGAGGCCTGCTGGCGAGCGCTGCTCGCCATCCTCCCGGAGGACCATCGGGCTCAGCAGGAGCTGGCCGACATCTATCGGAGACGCGGCGACTTCGGCGCCTTGGATCGCGCGCTCTTGCGCCAAATCGCCGTCGTCTCTTCGGAGCATGTCCTGGAGGTGGCCCGCGCCACCGCGCTCAATGCACAAGAGCACCTGCGCGACCCCAACCGTATTCGCGCAGCCTGGGAGCAGCTCTTGGACTACGCGCCCAGCGACTGCGCCGGACTCCGAGCGCTGGCTGAGCAAGCTGCCCAAATGGGGGCTCACCGAGAGAGGGTCGGCGCGCTCGAAGCGCTGGTTGATGCCAGCTCCGAGAGCGAGCGTCCAGAGCTCTGCCTCGAGCTCGCGCAAGCTTGGCAAGAGGCAGGCAGCGCCCGCGCATCCCGCGCAACACTGCTGCGCATTCTGCGCTCGAATCCCGCCCATGAAGCGGCGCTGAGCAGGCTCGAAGAGGAGCTCGGCGAAGACGAACGCGCCGCCGTCGGTGCCGCCTTCGAGCTCGCCTCCACCCACGCCGAATCGGCGGAGCAACGCATCTCCAGACTGCGACGGCTGCTCGCGCTGCTTCCCGAAGCGGCCATCGAGCAGCGCATTGGGCTGCTGCGTCGTATCATCGCCTGCGGCGATGACCAGGCCCTCAGCGAGCTGCGAGCGCTGGTCGCCAAGAATGGCGCATGGGAAGATCTCGCCTCGGTGTACCTGAGGCTGATGTCCGATGCCGCAGACGAGCGAGCGCGTGGGGCGTTGGCACAAGAACTGTCGCGACTCTGTCAAGAGCAGTTGCAAGAGCTGCCGCGCGCCTTCGTCACCCTCTACAGCCACTTCGACCGCACGCAACACCTCGAGCTCATCGAACGCTTGCGAGAGCTGGCGAGCGAGACGGGACGCTGGGAGGATGTGCTCGCGCTGCTCGATGGCTTGGTCGCCGACAGCCAAGACGCGGCAGAGAAGAAAACTCGCCTGCTCGAACGCGCCGACATCCTCGAACACAAGCTCTCGAACCCACTGCGCGCTTTCGAAGAGTTGCGCCGGGTGCTGAGCCTCGATCCCAAGGACAGCGCCTGCATCGCACGCGCCGAAGTGCTCGCCCAAGCCCACGAGCTATCCAGACAACTCTATGATTTGTATGGGGAACTCTGGGATGCAGCCGAGAGCGAGGCGGAGCGTCTGACCATCATCCGCAAACGCTTCGCGCTGGTCAACAGCGTCATGGGCGACCCTCATCGCTCTCTCGCAGAGCTGCTCTTGCACTACGCCCTCGAACCCAGCGAAGAGGTCGAAGCGGCCCTCGCCTCCATGGCAGAGGAGCAGAAGGCCTGGCACATCGTGTTGCCACGCTTCGAGGCGAGCTGCCGCGCCCACCAACCCCCATCGTCGGCGCGATTGGCCGAGCTCGCGCAGCTCTATGAGGAGAAGCTCGATGATCGCGAGCGGGCGATGGAGCTGCAGGCCGAAATTCTGCTCCATTGCCCGAGCGACGAGCACGCCCTCAGCGAGCTGACGCGCCTCGCCCGTAGTACCAACGCCATCGCGCGGATGGCGCAAGCGCGTCGCTTCGCAGCCGCCCGCTGCCAGAGCGAAGACATCGCCATCGAGCTTTTCCGAGGTGTTGCGGCCCTCTTTTGCGAAGAGCTCGAGGCCCCCGAACGTGCCCTCGACGTCCATCGTCGCATGCTTCGACTCAACGCCAGCGATCTCCCCTCGTTGGATGCGCTGATCAAAGCACATCGAGAACGAGGGGAATACACCGAGGTGCGTGAGGCGCTGTGGCAGCGCATCGAGCACACCGAGCCCGTGGACAATGAGCCGGATCCGCGCATCGCGCTTTGGCTCGAGGTGGCGACGCTCTCCACCGAGCACCTCGCCGATGCTGAAGCGGCGCTCGAGGCGTATGCCAAGATCCTCGCCCAAGACGAGCACCACGAGGAAGCACGACAGGGCATCAACGCCCTCACAGGCGATGCGCTCACCCCGGAGCTCGCCGCCCGTCGTCTGCGTCTCGAGATCCAGCACGCACCCCAAGAGACGCGCGCCGAACTCATGCTCGAGCTGGCCCGAGTGCAGGCCGATGAGCTCAAGCAGCCCGAAGCGGCACGACAGACGCTGGAGAGCCTGCTGCAGGAGACAGGTGCCGAGGGACCTGGCTTCGAGATGCTGAGCGGGCTGCTCGAAGCCGCAGAGGCTTTCGAGGAGCTGGCCTCCTTGCTCGAGGCGCACGCCGACGCGCGCGCTCGAGCCGAGGACGGCCGCGAAGATGCGCTCTCGGCGTTGCATCGCGCCCTCGAGCTCCGCGACCGCATGGGACAAGCCAAGTCCGAGGAGCGGGCAAGTGAAGTCGAGCGTCTGCTGCTCAAACTGATCGAGCTCTCCCCAGAAGACGGCGCGCTCCAACAGCGCTTGGCACAACGGCTGCGCCGTCAAGAGCGCTGGGCAGAGCTCGTGGAGCAGCTGTGCCGCGAGCTCGATGCGCGCAGCGACAAGGAAGACAAACTGGTACTGCTTCGAGCAATGCTCAGAATACAAGACCTGGCCCTCGGCGACGCAGCAGCTGCGTCGGCCACACTCGATACCATCCTTGCACTGTCGCCGGACAACGACTTGGCGCTGCTGCACCGCGCTGGAATCGCCCGGCGCGCAGGAGACCTCGACACCTATCTGCGCGTGCGCGAGCATCACGCCAAACTGCTCGAGCCACGCTGGGCAGCGCTGGTCTACTGCCACCTGGCGGAGGTCTGCGAAGAGACGGGCAACGAGAAGTGGCTGGCGACCCACTATCGGCGCGCACGCACCCTCGATCCCAAAAACGGCCCTGCAGGAGAAGCGCTGCGAAGCCTGGGGCGGCGCCTGAAAAACTGGCGCGCCTCGGCCGCGCTGCTGCCTGACCCCGACGAGAGAGAGCTGAGCTGGACCGAGCGCGCGCAACGCCTGTTCCAAAAGGCCGAAGCCTGCACCGTCCCCGAAGAGACAGAAGAGTGGGTGCTGCGCGCCCTGGCAGTGGACCCCGACCACGTCGAGTCCTGGCGCCTCTGGGCACGACTGCGCATGGCCGAAGAGGACATCGAAGGCGAGCTGCAGGCGCGTCTGGGTGCGCTCTACGCCTATGAACGCAGCGTCCCACCCTCTGCGCTCGCGGTCTCCGATCACGCCCGCCACCTGCACGAACTGGCCGCAACCTTCCGGCGGCACGGTCAGGCGGAAGCCGCAGCACGCTTCGAGGAGCGTGCGTTCTCCATCGCACCTCGCTTCGCTCCAGCCGCCTTGGCGATGGGTGCCAGCTTCGAGGCGCAGGACAAGCTCGAAGAAGCCTACGAGCTCTACGACGGCGTCTTGCGCGAGCTCGACGGCCTGGACGCAGAGACACGCTTTGCAGCGACCTTGAAACGAGGCGTGCTCGGCATCCGCGTGGGTCGGGTCGAGCAAGCAAGCGAGGACCTGCGCTGGGTCGTTCGGCAAGACCCCCTGCACAGCGGCGCACACCAAGCGCTGGCCAGTATCTACGAGTCTCGCGCGCAGTCCGCCTTGGCACTGGGACACCTGCAACAAGCCCTGGTCCGCGCCGTCGATGCGACCCAGCGCGCCGAGCTCTACCATCGAATGGGCAAGCTCTGGGAGAAGCTGCTCGACGGCGATGAGGCCTCGGTCAACTTCGAGCTCGCCCTCGACTTGGGCGCCCGCGATGTCGACCTGATGATGCGTGCGTTGACGCGCTTCAAGCAGCAGGGACGCGATGAACAGGCCCTGGGTCTGGTCCGCGAGCTCACCGAGCAAAGCGATGAGCCGCGCACACTGGCCATGCTCTGGGTCACCCGCGGCGAAATCCTGGAAGGGCATGACATCGACGAGGCCATCGAGTCCTACGACATGGCGCTCTCCTACGATCCCGGAGCCAAGGCGGCCCTGGATGGGCTCGAGCGCATGCTCATCCAACGCCAGGATTGGCAAGCCCTCGCCGACCTCATCGAAGGGCGGCTGGAGGAAGGCGCAAACCGCGAGGAGCAGATCGTCACGCTCACCAAGCTCGCGGATCTCTGCGAGGAGCAGCTCGACGACCGACAGCGCGCCAATGAGGTGCTGCGCCGCCTGCTCCACCTGCAACCCAGCGGCGACACCATCGCACGGCTGCTGTCGGGGCTCGAGGACGCGCCCGCCTCAGAACGAGAGGAGGTGTTGGAGTTCGCCGTCGAGTTCGGAAGCAACCGCTACTCCACCGCCATCGACCTCGCCAAGGTCCGCCTTGCAGCGGGCGACCGCCTGCAAGCGTGGGCGATCCTGTCACCGCTCACAGGCATCCTGCAGCTCGATCCGGAAATCAAACCTGCGGTGGCAGAACTTCACAAGGAGTTCAACAACTTCGACCCACAGGAGCGGGTCTCGTCACTGGCAGAGCTGCGTCAGCCGCGCTCGGAGCTCGCCAACGCCTTGCTCGACGCCACGCTGCTCATCGATCGGGAGTGCGGCCCGCTTGGCCACCAAACGCTCGAGGAGCTCACCAGCGGCCAGGTCTCCGTCTCGGACACCACCGCCAACGGCAAGCTTTTCAAGACCTTCGCCGAGGCGATGGGGCTCCCCGATGCCGAGCTGTGGCGCGCCATGGACCTTCCAGAGCAGATCGTCGTCGTCAATCGGCAGCCCGCCACGATCTGTATTCGAACGGAGATCTTCCAGAAAGCTTCGGGCACCGAACTCAACTTCTGGCTGGTCGCCGCCCTCGAGCTCGCCCGCGAGGATTTACGTCCGCTCAGCGCCATGCCCCTCGCCGAGCGCGAACTCTGGGCTCCCTGCTTGCTCGCGCTTCTGGGGCTGGGGGCGTGTCCCTCGGGTGGAGAGGCCTTGCTGGCGAAACTGAAGGAGACCATCCCCGAATCCCTGCATGATGAGCTGCGCCTGATTCTGGAAGAACCCGTTCGCGCGGAAGGGGCGAGCGGCGCTGCTTTGCTGTGGGCGGAGAGCATGGCGAGTGCCGAGCGACTCGGTGGACTGATGGTGGCCAACCTGCGTACCGCATGGCGTGCGCTGGGCCGGCTCGTCGAGTCCATCCCTGAGCAACGTAACGTAAAAACGGTTGACGATCTGAACGCCATGTTCGACAAGAATCCAGTCATGAGCCGCATGCTCCGCTTCTACGTGAGCAAGGCATTCGGTTCCTTCTTTGCTTGAACAACGGGCCCACAAGCCCCCGACCGAGGAGTCAAACTGTGCAGAACGAAGAGTTCATGAAGTTGATGCGGGAGAACGTGCGGATCTACGACCTCACCATGCCCCTGAGCATCCACACGCCCCCCTGGCCTAGCTACATGCCTCTGCAGATCCAGTACTTCAAACGAATTGCCGGCTGCTTCGGCGGTGGCCCCGGCGCCAACGGCCAGGTCATCAAGATGAGCAACCATGTGGGAACGCACATGGATGGCGAGATCCACTTCTGCGCAAGCGGACGCCCCATCGGCATGGTCCCCATCCAGGAATGGGTCGGAGATGGCGTAGTGGTCGACATCTCCGATGAGGTGGGTGACTACGAGTTGTATTCTCCTGAGATGCTGATGTCCAAGGCCGACATCCGCAAAGGCGACATCCTCATCATCAACACCGGCTACCATCGCTACGACTGGAGCCACCCAGGTGCGGACGAGGTGCGCTATTTCGTTTGCCATCCCGGCCCCAATGCAGACTTCGCCAAGTGGTGCCAGGAGATGGAGTTCAAGTGGATCGGCGTCGACTGCGGCAGCGCCGACCACCCCTTCAACACCATCATCCGACAATGGCAGCCCGAGCACTTCGCGCGCGCCGAGGAGAAGCTCAAGGCCAAGTACGGCAAGGCCTGGGACGAGATGTTCCCGAAGAGCGAGTACTACCAGGTGATGCACCTCGATCTGTTCCCGAAACACATCGTCCACGCGGAGTGCCTCGGCGGAGAGATTGACGAGCTCAGCAACAAGCGCTGCTGGATCGGTGCCTTCCCCTGGCGCGGGATCGAGATGGAGTCCTGCGGCTGCCGTATCATCGCCTTCGAAAGCAAGTAATCTGCCCATCCCGCCCATCATCGAGAGCTTGCCCCTCTTTCCTCGCCCGTGCTACGGTTTCATTCGTCCGTGTAGGCGGGCGAGGAGGGTGGCGGTGGCTGGCTGGAAGGTGATGGATGTCTCTCGACTGCGAGAGATCTACCTGTTCAAAAACCTCTCGGAGAGAGCCCTGGGTGAGGTCGCCGCCTTGGCCTTCACTGAGGAGTTCCGTCGCGGAGAGCGGATCTTTTCGGAAAATGATCCTGGCAACCGCTTCTATCTGATCCTCAGTGGCGAGGTGCGGATCAGCAAAACCATCTTGGGCATCGGCGAGGAGGCTTTAGCCATCCTCAAACCAGGCAACTACTTTGGTGAGATGGCCCTGATCGATGATGCACCGAGAAGCGCCGACGCCACCGCCGACAAGCCCTGCGTGCTCTCCGTCATCACCCGCGAGGACTTCGAGCAGCTCCTGCTCCACAACAAAGACCTCGCCTATGAGCTGCTCTGGACCTTCGTGCGCACGCTGACCAAACGGCTGCGCGAAATGAACGAAAAGATGACCTTCTTGGCCACAGCCAGCAAGTTCGACCGCTGAGCGCCTCTCGAAAAGCGCGAGCCACGAGCACATCCATCAAGGGCTGGAAGCCAACGGCTTCGCTTCCAGGCAAGTGCGTGCGAGGAACGCGAGCAGTCGAGGCTCGGAGGCACAGAAGTGTGAAACCCCAGGGACTTGCGTACACCAACACGAGCAACGAGCTGACACACCTCCAGCTCCGAGATTGACATCGTGCGTGTGAATGAACGATCTTGCGCTTCGTCTGAGGCTGTTGTCTCGCGTCCGCCCAATGCGCACCGCGACTCCTTCGTCTCGTCCAACGTGTGTTGCAGCGCTCTCCCCGTTGACCACTGCTTTCCCACTCTGAGGTCGATCCTCCCTGCGCTCGTTCTCAAGCACCGACCCCACGCGGGTCGTGTCCTTCGCTCACTTCGATTGCGTACGCTGTAAGCTGCCTCCTTCTCCGTCGTTGCGTGGAAGGTCGGCTCCGTGACACGTCGAATCAGCCGAAGCTCCTCGCCTGATTCGCAAAGCTCGAGAGGTGCAACGTGAAATCCATGAAGCTCGTGTTGATGTTGTTGCTCGTAGGATGGAGTGCAGCCGCCTGCAATCCCAAGTCCGAGACAGGCTTGGAGGTCCGAGACGACGTCGGCATCCGTGACTTCTTCACCCTGCGTTCGATCGACGGCTCGCTGCAAACCCGAGACGTCATGCCCGAACCCAAGCCCCGTGAAGCCATCACCGGTGACGACTACTTCCAGCTCAAACTCGAGCAGATCTACATCGGTGACGTGCTCGACCGCGATGTCGGAAACCTCGCCATCATCGCAGGCGTCGACGGCATCATCCCCAAAGGCGTGGTCTGCGAGGAGCTGAGCACCGAGGAGCTCGGCTTCGAGCTGCCCCAACGGCAAACCTCATCGGTAGAGATGCGCTCGGGCTGCATGTACAAGACCGTGCTCTCCGTCAACCCTGTCTTCAAGGACAGCAACATCACCATTCAATCGGCCTTCATCACTCCGCCCTTCCGCATGGGGAAGAAGCCCATCAAGCTGCACTTCGTCATCGGGCAGCTCAATGACGTCGAAATCGCACGACAACTGCTCAAATGGGGACAAGAGCAGCTCTCCAACCTGTCCGAGTGGGGCCTCGAGGAAATCGAATTCAACAAGTGGCAATCCAAACTCGTCAACATCGGTTTCACTCTGGCCAATTATCTACTTGATTACATGGAGAAACCTGACTACGTCTTCGAGTTCCAAACCGACTTCGTCCCCATCGAGAGCGTGCGTGGCGTGAACACACCTCAGAACCTCTTCATGGGCGGCGACTTCATCATCGTCGGCTTCCCCAAGAGCGGGAACACCAGCGCGCTGCAGGCCGTGGATCAGCTCGTCTTCAACTCCGGCAGTCTGATGTGGAAAAAGGACAACAGCCCCTACAAACAGGGCCCCTACATCGTCTTCAAGGTGGTGCGCCAGAGCCGCTACCCGCAGAACCTGCCAGTCAACCTTGGCGCCATCGACCGCGGCATCGAACGCGACCGCGATCCCTTCGCCCTGGGCAAGGCCGCGAAGAACATCATCCTCGACCTGCAAGACGCGGTGATGTTGAACGAAACTGAAGGTCGCTATCTGCGAGACCTGGTCGAGTGGTACGTCGACGTGCGCGCGCTCTCGGTCAAGCTCAAGGCCCTCGTGAAGAATATCAAGGGGACCACCGTCAAGGTCGAAACCGAAGACTACGACGCAGAGGTGCTGGCGCTGCCCGCCGAGCTGCAGAATGGGGTTGCCACCTATGGTTATCTCCTGCAGATCGAGTCCATCTTCGAGCGCGCCAACTCCCGCATCTACGACTACTACGGCACCAACCCCGGCATCAATGAAGACGAGTGCCGCATCATGACCGGTGTCTTGCGCGACATGGCCGACGCCTATCGAGATATCTCCAAGCCCTTCCGACTCGGCTTCGAGAGAGTCCTGGATGCCCGCAGCGCCATCGACCATATCCCTGTCGCATCCCGCACGCCCCAGCAGGTCGCCGAGTTCAAGGCGGTGCACGGCTTCATCGGGATCGTAGGTGAACTGTACGACCGCGCTGCCGAACTACCCACCATCCCTGAGTGCCCCAACATGCGCCAATAGCAGCGCCTTCGACTCCGCTCCCCATCGCCGTAGCCCCTCCGAGGGGCTCGGCCTGAGCACAACGACCGGGCTGGTCTTGCTCTCGAGCCGAGAAGCAGAAGCCCACTCGTCTTTTCACTCGACAAGCACGCCTCAGTTCCTCAAACTGAACGAGGGGATACGGTCGTGCGCGCGTCGCGTCGCGGCGTCCACTAGATGGGGGTGTTCAATGTCTGCTTTCGTTCGTGTTTCGCTGCTGCTCGTCGCTATGGGACTCACTCTGAATGCTTGTGCCGAGGGTGACGAACCACAGATTCCTCCGGACCAGAGCACCGAAACCAGCGACGTCATCGATAGCTCCGAGGTCCCTGATAGCACCGACCTCGACACCTCAGACCAGGACCTCAACGAGCTCCCAGACCAAGACCTCACCGAGCTCCCAGATCAGGACGTCACCGACACCCCAGACCAAGACGTGCTGGACCTACCGGATGAAGACGTCACCGACCTCCCAGACCAAGACGTGACCGACCTCCCAGACGAAGACGTGGTGCCAGACGAGGACGTCACTGAGCTCCCAGACCAAGACGTCGAGCCAGACGTGGAAGAAGACGACACCATTCCCGTGACCTGTGATCGCCAGGGCTTTGCACCGGTACTCGAGTTTGCCGAGACCGCCGAAGGCTTCCTGATGTACGAGGCCATCGACGCTGAAGGCGAGCCCTACAACTACCTCTATCTCGAGCTGCTCTGGGGATTCGCGACGGAAACCGAGGTGCTCTTCGCTGACGAGAACTACAACGACTGCATCACCTGCCTCAACGTCGAGGTCGGCTGCACCAGCGAGTCCTGCGAGAAGCGCTTCTTGGCCTACGCCGGCAGCCTCGACCTCGAGGCGTGGGGCGCAGCCGGAACCAACCTGCAAGCGACCTTGCGCCATGTCGAGCTGCGGGAAGTGGTCTTCGAAGACCCCGAGAATCCCTTCGTCTCGACCCCTGTTCCCGACGGAGAGATCTACTGCATCGACGAGCTACACGTCGACGTCCTGCTCGACGAGATGTAGTGCTCTGGCCCCGAATTGCGCAATGTTGACCTTGGGTTCGCGCTTCGGACCTGAGCATGCTGCAATGGCGCTCTGGATTCCTGGGGTTGCTGGAGCGAATGCACTCGAAAGTGAAGGCCACGCAAGCTCGCGCCAAGCGCGAACGCACACGGCAGCGAGCTTCACTGGGCTAGGCCGGCGGCCCGCACCGCCCGTGCGATCTGCGCAATCCGGTCTTCCAAGGCCCCCGTGATGCCCACGGAGATGCGGACCAGGCCGTTGGAGAGCCCCATGCGCTGCTGATCCTCAGGCGGAATCTCCGAAGACGTCGAAGAGCTCGAGCAGCTCATCAAGGTATCATAGTAGCCCAATGATACCGCGATGAAGCCAAACTGCTCCTCGTTCTGCAGCAGGGCCATCAATCGCTCGGCCCGCTCTCGCGAGCCCGCGTCGAGTGTGAACAAGCCACCAAAACCATAGCCAGGATTGGTGAAGCCTCGAAGCCGCAGGTGATGAGGATGCTCGCTCAAGCCCGGATAACAGACAGGTGCCCCCATCGCCTCGAGGTGCTGCGCAATCGCCAGCGCGCGCCGAGAGTGCTCGCGCATACGCAAAGGAAGGTGCGGCAGTCGCTGGTAGATCTCGAAGGCTACCCTCGGATCCATGGTAGGCCCCAGGAGCATCGCTCGCCCGGTGTGCAGGTCCATCAGCCGCAGCACCAGCTCGCGAGAGCAGCAGATCACCCCCGCGATGGCGTCAGCGCTGCCATTGATGAACTTGGTCAATGAGGCCACCACGATGTCCGCTCCATGACGCGCTGGCGTCACCAGACAGGGGGTGAAGGTGTTGTCGACCACCAACTGCGCACCACACGACTGCGCGATGCTCTTGAGACCCGGCAGGTCCGCCACCTTCAGCGTCGGATTGGCCACGACCTCCGTGTAGATCGCCTTGGTGTTCGGCCGAACCGCCGCCCGCACCGCGTCGAGATCCGTGATGTCCACAAACACCGTCTCGATACCCATGCACGGCATCAGCGAGTGGAGCAGGGCGTGCGTGCCCCCATAAATGGTGTCGCTCGCCACGATCTGTGAACCCTGCTCGCAGATCTGCAAGAGCGCACAGGCGATGGCAGAAATCCCGCTGGCCGTGCACACGGCATGCTCCGTGTCCTCCAGAGCGGCGAGCGAGCGAGCGAGCACATCCACCGTAGGGTTGAAATGTCGACTGTAGAGAAAGCAGCCCCCCTTGTCCGGCCCACGCATCCCCGCAAAGATCTCAGGCATCACCCCAGGATCGAGCACCGTAAACGTCGCTGAGCGCTCGATCGAGGGCGCC
>JAVFAO010000163.1:0-13975 GCA_034002465.1 Myxococcota bacterium | reverse complement strand
AGCCCGCACAGCTCGAATGGCTCGCGCGCGTGCTGCGCGCTCATCCTTCCACCAAGAGCACCACCGTCTTCGCCCATCTGCCGCTTCACCCCTTTTCTCGGCAGAAATATCACGAATACATTCACATGCCTGAGCTCGAGCGGCTGCTGGTCGACGCCAAGGTCGACCTCTACCTCAGTGGACACCACCATGTCTTCTATGCAGCTGAACGAAACGGGCTCCGAATGATATCCGTCGGCCCCCTCGGAGACGCCGTGCGAGACCTCGTCGACGGCACCCCATCTGCAAAGACACTGTTGGTCGCAGAATACGATGCAGAGGCTCGGCTCAGCCTCCAAGCCTGGACCGGAGAGCACTTCGAAGCGCGCCTACCAAGTCACGCCCTCCCTCCCGCCATCGGGGTCAGCCAACACCGGCTCAGCCGCCTCTCGCTCGAGAGGCAGGAGAGCATCGAAGAACTCGAAGCAGCAGCCAGCTCCAAAGCTTGGGCCGAATTGCGAGGGCCAAGCGTTCCCACCGCGCCACCCCTGCTCCCTCTGGAAGCCCTCACCGCTCCCTGAGACCCTACGGCGTCACTCTGTGCTGCCCTGGCGCAGCCTCTGACGTGCCTCTCGGATCATGGTCACCACATTGCTCGAGGAGATGTCTGCGCTCTCGGCTGCCTTAAAGAGGAGCTGCTTCTCAGAGTTCGGCACATCGCCATCGACCAAAGCGAGCATGATCATGTCCTCCAGACACCTGACCCGCTCCGAAAAGCGACTCAGCGCCGTAAGCTTGACCTCGGCTGGACGCAACTCCGCCAAACAGTCGTTGAGCAACGCTACCCGAATTCCTCGCTTCGCACTCAGCTCCGCGAGCAGATTGTGCTCGTCGAGCAGGACCACGTCGTCAGCTCGCGCCACCGCCAAAAGATTGCGGAGATAGATCCTCGCCTGCTCCTCGTGCATTCGTTCGCTCTCCATGACCAACTCAAGTCAACGATGACCGGGCATGGAATGCCATTTCGAAACGGCTTCCGGCCCCTCCCAACGCGACACTCCAGCCCCCCGCAGCCTGCGCGAAGTCGAGCGATTTCACAAGCTACCCCACGCTCCAGTGACGCGCTCACTTCGCTCCAGGCATCGCCTGTGCCCGCTTGCTGGCGGGGTTGGGCTGCCCTTCGCAAAAGCGTCGATTGCAGTTCGACAAGAGCTGTAGGCGCGATCACAGGCCGAAAGACCGCTGCCCCTTGCGCAAGCCTCCTCTCTGCGCCAGACTTTGATGCGGCGGACCGAGCTTCGCCCTCACGCTGTTTGATAGGAGCCCTTGCATGCGCTTCGCCGTCACCATCACCCTCCTCCTCGCTATCTCCACCCTGGGCTGCGGACCCAAATACCCCAAAGGTGACCCCCGCCTGCACGAGGCGCTTTGCAAGGACGGCAGCGCCAGCGACTGCAGTAAGCTTGGCTTCATTTATCTCGAAGGTCGCGGCATCGACCCCAGTGAGAGCCAAGCCTTGAGCTTCTTCCAACGTGGCTGCGAGCTCGGTGATCCCTCAGCCTGCACTGGACTCGCCATCCTCTACGAGGAAGGCCGCGCCGGTCTGCAGGCAGACCCCCTGCGCGCCTCGGCGCTGCTGCTCAATGCCTGCGATGAATCTCACGCCGAAGCCTGCTTCCGACTCGGGCGCTCCCTGCGCCTGGCCGCCAATGGCGATCCCGTGAAGGCGGCGGAGCTGTTCGAAAAAGCATGTAACCTTGACCACTTGGACGGATGTCACAACTTTGCTGAGATGCTCCGAAACGGTGAGGGAATCGCCGTAGACAGGGAGCGCGCCGCACAAATCGCCGAGAAGCTCTCCAAGCAAGCACGACTCGACTGTGACGGCGGCGACAGCGAGGCCTGCTTCGAGCTCGCCAAGCTCCACCTCAACCGCGCCTTCGGTGAGCTCGATCGCAACACCGTCGAGTCGCTCCTCCAGCAAGCCTGCGCCAACCAGAACACCAACGCCTGCGCCGCCTACGGCTACTTCCTAGGCTTCGGTCCTGAAAGGGACCCCCTCCGCGCCTCGGAACCCCTGCGGGTCGCCTGTGACGCCTCCAATGCCTTCGCCTGCACCGCCCTCGCTCAGCTCTTCCTGAGTGACTCAGGACTCGCCCGCGATACCGTCAGGGCAGCAGAGCTCTACCGACGAGCCTGTGAACTCGAGCACGGTCCAGCCTGCCAGACTTTGGGTTGGCTCTACGCCAACGGGGTCGGCGTCGGAGCCGACCAAGATCGCGCCTACGAGCTCTTCAATCGCAGCTGCCAGGCCAGCACCCAAGGTCAATGCGACGATTGGCTTCTGCAATCCCTTCCCAGCTACCCCGAAGCAGACATCCACGCCACCGAGCTGCAAGACTTCGCCTGCCAACTCGGCGACGGCGCCGCCTGTGTGAGCTTGGCCAACTACCTGCGATGGACCGTCTATGACCCCAAACGGGCGCTCGCTGTCTACGAACATGGCTGTGCCCTCGACAACGCCGAAGCCTGCTACTCCCTCGCTTCCATGTACTTCGATGGCTACGAGGTCCCTGCAAATCCCACCCGCGCCATCGAGCTCTACGAGCGCGCATGCAACAGTGGACACCCCTGGTCCTGCTCCGAGCTCGCCAGCCGCTACCTCTACGGCGGCACCTCGTTCCCAGCCGACCCCGCAAAGGCCATCAGCCTCTACCAAGGCTCCTGCGACAAAGGCGACGCAGCCAGCTGCAGCGCCCTCTCCAATGTCTACCGCTATGGTGAAGGTGTGCCCGCCGACAACATGAAGGCCCTAGAATACTCCGACCGCGCCTGCGAACTCGGCGACGGCTGGACCTGCTCCACCCTCGCCTATTGGTTCGTCTCCGGAGACGGCGGCGTCCCCGTCGATCCCGAGCGCGCCGGCGCTTACTTCTATCGCGCCTGTGAAAGCACGCCAAGCCAGTGCGGTGACGCTGGCTATCGCTTCGCCAACGGTGACGGGGTCATCCAGGATACCTGGACCGCCCTCTCCCTCTTCGAGAAAGGCTGCCTCGGCGGCGACAACTGGAGCTGCTACGAGATAGGCGTCCGCTTCATGCGCGGACACGACGTCGAGAAAGACATCACCGTCGCTGTCACCGCATTCCAGTACGGTTGTCAAAACTCTGACCAATGGTGTTGCCTCGAGCTGGCAGGCATCCTCGAACGCGGTGACGGCGGCTTCTCGGACCCGGCACAAGCTGCACAGTTGTATTCCAATGCATGCAATCAATACATTGCACTCGCCTGCAACAATTACGGGGTCATGCTTCGCGATGGCAAAGGCGGCCTCGCTGCTGACCCAGACACCGCCGCCCAATACTTCGACTGGGCCTGCAACAACACCGAACCCCGTGCCTGCCTGAACCTCGGCGACCTCTACGCACGCGGGGTGGGCGTCAACACGGACCAAAACCGTGCCCTCGAGCTCATCAAGTCCGCCTGCGACAGCGCCAACACGGATGCCTGCCGACGCCTCGGAGAACACTAAGCCGCGCGCAACACCGCAGAGGACAAGGCAAAGGCCATCGAGGACTACCAGAAAAACTGTGACGCCGGCGATCCTGAGTCCTGCACCGCCGACTCCACCCTCAGCAAAAAGAGCCAACCCAAGGCCACCCCCATCGACCCAGAGATCAAGCTCTTCACCGAGATGTGCAACGTCGGCGATGCCATCGCCTGCCGTGAGGTGGGTGCCGCCTATGCCGCAGGCAGCAAAGGCCTGAAACGCTCCCAAAGCAAGGCCGTCGCCTTCTACAAACTCGCCTGCAACCGAGGCGATCAAGAGGGCTGCAGCCTCCTCGACAAGCTCGGTGAGAGCACGACCTCGGTGCGCTCCGGTGGCATCGAAGGACTCGAAAAAGCTTGTCAATCTGGAGATGGCTCCGCTTGTGCCAAGGCAGCAGCAGCCTACGAAGAAGGCAGTGGCACCAATAAAGACGGCGACAAGGCCAAGGCCTTGCGACAAAAGGCCTGTGAGCTCGGCGTCGCCGAATCCTGCCGAAAGTAGCAACCGCTCCTCGATACTCGCACGCTCACCCGAGCGCTCGTTCGCAGACGCACGCTTCTCCCGCAAAGGAATCGGTCATGACCCCGGAATGCTATCGCCAGCGACGCCGCGCCCTCCGCGAAACTACAGCACCAGGTCCCCTGCTCCTCCTCGGTGCCCGCGAGTGCCCTCGCAACTACACCGCCAACACCTATCCGTTTCGCCAGGACGCTCACTTCCTCTACTACTCCGGCATCAACCGTCCGGGACTCGCCTTGCTCATCGACGACGAGGGCCACACTCAACTCTTCGGCCCCGCCGACGACCCTGACGACCTGATCTGGTGCGGCGAACAGCCCAGCCTCACAGAACTGGCCGAGGCCGCCGGCATCGAAGCCAGCGCCGTCAAGACCTTCGATCACTTGCAGGCCACCCTCGAGCCCAAGCTCGAAAGCCTCCACTACCTCCCCCCGTACCACGCAGACCGCCTTCAACTCCTCGCTCTGCTGCGCTCCCAAAGTCTCGAGGCCACCCAGAAAGGCTGGTCCCGAGCCCTCGCCAGCGCCATCGCAGGGCAGCGCAGCATCAAGACAGAAGCTGAGGTCGCCGAGCACGAGGAAGCACTCCAACTCTCGGCAAAAATGTACGCCGCCGCCTTCGCCGCCATCCGCCCAGGTCGGCGCGAGTCCGAAATCGCCGCCGCACTCCAAGAACCAGCGCTCGCCCAGGGGCGTCAACAGAGTTTCTTGCCCATCGTCACCGTCCATGGCGAGGTGCTTCACAACAACCACTACCACAACGAGCTGCGCGCAGGACAGCTGCTGCTCATCGACAGCGGCACCGAGTCGCGCCTGGGTTACGCCTCAGACATCACCCGCAGCGTTCCAGTTTCGCCCACGTTCACGACTCAACAACGTGAAATCTATGAGATTGTTCTCGATGCCCAGTGCGCTGTCATCGAGGCTGCCTCGCCACAATGCAGCAACCTGCAGCTCCACATGCTCGCAGCGCGCCGCATCACCGAAGGCTTGATGAACGTGGGGCTGATGAAAGGAGATCCGGAGGAAGCCGTCACTGCTGGCGCGCATGCGCTCTTCTTCCCGCACGGGATCGGACACATGCTGGGCCTCGACGTGCACGACATGGAGGACCTCGGCGACCTCGTCGGCTACGCGCCCGGCACTCAACGTTCGCCGCAATTCGGCCTGCGCTCTCTGCGTCTGGCGCGCCCACTGCTTCCGGGCTTCGTCATCACCGTCGAGCCAGGTATCTACTTCATCCCCGCACTCATCGCGCGCTGGAAACAGCAGAAGCTGCACCACCACTTCATCGATTTCGCCCGACTCGAGAGCTACCTCGGGTTTGGGGGGATCCGCATCGAGGACGATGTCCTGATCACCCAAGACGGGCAACGCGTGCTCGGGCCGAAGATCCCCAAAACCGTGCAGGAGCTCGAGGATGTTCTCCGCCCCCAATGACCCGAGCCGCGCCGAGCTGCTCGCCGCACTTCGGGGTGAGCAGGACGAGCGCCTCTTTGCCGAGGCACATGCCTGTCTTCTGAGGGAAGTCGGCCCTGGTGTATTCCTAAGGGGTCTTGTCGAAATCTCAAACCAGTGCAGCAAGGACTGCATGTATTGTGGTGTCAGGCGCTCCAACCGTTCGGTGCAGCGCTACTGTATGCCTGCCCCACAGCTCGAGGCCGCTATCCAGCAGGGCTACGATGCGGGTTTGCGGTCTTTCGTCTTGCAGAGCGGCGAGAACCTTGGAAAGCGCTTCTTTGAGCTGGTCTTGGATTGTGTGCGGTGGGTGAACGCGCGCTACGGTGACAGCGTGCGAACGGTACTCTCTCTTGGAGAGCTGAGCCCTGCGCAGCTCGACACGCTCAAAGCAGCCGGAGCCGCGCGCTACCTCTTGCGCATCGAGAGCAGCTCTGCCTCGCTCTACGGTCGACTGCATCCGCAGGATGCCCACCACCGCTTCGAATCGAGACTCGCCTGTCTGCGCTATCTGCGCGAGAGCGGCTGGCAGACGGGCACTGGCGTGCTCATCGGTGTGCCCGGACAAAGCCTCGAGCACTTGGTCGACGACCTCCTGTTCATGCGCGATTTTGGTATCCACATGTGCGGCATGGGGCCGTACATCGAACACTCTCAAACCCCACTGGCCTCCCTCCCTCCGTCCTTCGAACCGGAAGAGCGGGCGCTGCTCAGCTTGCGCATGATCGCCCTGCTGCGCTTGCTCTGCCCCAAGCTCAACATCGCCGCAACCACCGCGCTGCAGACCCTACTTCCAGATGGCCTGGAGCGCGGGCTGATGGCTGGGGCCAATGTGGTCATGCCCAACCTCACCCCGCTGCAGTATCGGGAAGGCTACCTGTTGTACGAGGGAAAGGTCACTCTACACGATCGTTTCGACGATATCGTGGAGAGGCTCGAGCGGCGCGTCTCCGCCCTCGGCCGCGTATTCTGCCCATCCGACCCAGCAGATCCCCCTGCATTCCAAGCCAGGCAGACAGAATCCGTCCCTGCGTCCACCCGAGCTGCGAGCACTGACACGCTTCGTCTGCTCGAGCAAGCGGTGGCCCACTCCACCGACGCCATCGGCATCTCCACACCCGACGGCCACCACTTCTTCCAGAACGCCTCGTTTTCGGCACTCTTCGGCGACATTGGCCATGACCCTCCTACTTCGCTCTACGTCCATGAAGGCCAAGGGCGTGAGGTCTTTGCCACCATACAAAACGCTGGCACCTGGCTGGGAGAGGTGAAGATGTACGCCGCCCCGCAGCCGAACGCTGAGGCGGGAGCAGAGCGGGAGCAGCTCGATATTCTGCTGCGCGCCTACGCGATCACCGATGAGCAAGGTGAGGTGCTCGGTCTCGTCGGAATCCACACGAACATCACCGAGCGCAAGCGTGGGGAAGAAGCGCTGCGTCTGTTCAAGACCCTCTTCGAACACGCCAATGTCGGTATGCTCATCACCAGCCTGCAGGGCGAGCTCGTCTACATCAACGAGAACTTCGCGAGAGCCCACGGATACTCGCCAGGGGCTCTGGTGGCCACCTCTGTATTCAATCTCTTCGCAAACAAAACGCATTCCGCAGCTCTTTTCGAGCGCTTGCGCGAACAAGGTCAGCTCGACGCCATCGAAGTTGAACACCGGCATCGAAATGGCTCCACCTTCTCGATGCTGATGTCGGCGATGGTCATCCGTGATGAGCGAGGGGAGGCCCGTTACCTCGCTGCAACGGCAATGGACCTCAGTGAACGCAAGGCCCTGGAGGCGAGCTTGTTGCAGGCGCAGAAGCTCCAGTCCGTGGGTAGGCTCGCCGGCGGAATTGCACATGATTTCAACAATATTCTGAGCATCATCCTAGGCAGCGTCGAGCTCTGCCTCGACCGTGTCGACCCTTCGAACGTCATCTTCGAGGAGCTCTGCAACATCAGAGAGGCCGCTGAGCGCTCCGCAAGCCTGACCAACCAACTCCTCACCTTCGCTCGAAAACAGGTCATCTCGCCGCAACGCATCAAGCTCTGCGAGGCCATCGCCGATCGACTCGAGATGCTGCGTCGCCTCACCGGCAGTCACATCAGCGTCGACTGGCAAGCCAGTGATGAGGTCTTGGGAATACGGCTCGACCCCTCCCAGCTCGACCAGATCCTGGTCAATCTCTTCATCAATGCACGAGACGCCATGCCCGAGGGTGGCAGCGTCCAACTGCGAGCAGAAGTCTTCAGGCAGAGCCAAGGCGTCACCGCGTACGCCTATGCACACCAGCTTGGTGCCCTACCCAACAGCGAAGAAGACTTGGTCTGTCTGAGCTGCACGGACTCTGGCTGCGGCATGGATGCAGCCACGCTGGAGATGGTCTTCGAGCCCTTCTTCAGCACCAAGTCACTCGGCACGGGCCTTGGGCTGGCCACGGTCTATGGCATCGTCCAACAGAATGAAGGGGCCGTGCGCGTCCTCAGCGAAGCAGGCGCAGGCACTCGCTTCGAGCTCTATTTTCCACGTGTCACACTCGATGAGAGCAGCGCCAGCCTTCCCCCGAAGCCCAGCATCCCCAAGGGACAAGATGAGCTCATCCTCGTCGTCGAAGACGAGCCAGTGGTGCTCGAGCTCGCCACTAAGGGCCTGCGCAAGCTGGGCTATCGGGTCATCGATTGCAACGCCGGTCCCGTCGCGCTGGCTACCATCGCCCAGCTCGACGAGGCGCCCCGGCTGCTGTTGAGCGACGTGATGATGCCGGGAATGACGGGACCACAGCTCCTCGACACACTCCGAGAGCGCTTCCCATCAATCGCCTGTATTCTTATGTCAGGATACAGCCCCGACGCGCTGGATCCGCAATGTGGATGGAGCGACTATTCCAAATCCTCGGACGTAGTATTTTTACCTAAGCCGTTTAGCCTCAATACACTCGCTCAAGCGGTGCGGATTGCACTCGGTCGTTCTAGGTAGGAAATGGAATACGATGGCGGGTCTCTGCCCCAGTCTAGGGGGCGAGCCAGCCCTTCATCTGTTCTTCGATGAGGAAGCTTGGTCGAATGTCGGTTGGGATATCGCCCAAGCTCGCCAGTTTGGTCTCGAGCTCAGGCGGCATGTTCGCATACTTCTCGACGAAGAGCTTGGCTTTCTCGTAGTCTCCATCCAGCTCCACCTCCAGAATAGCCGTCGCCAGGCCCTTGACCGCCTCGGGCATTTTCTCGGCCACGTAGCGATACTGGCCGGCCTCGGTCTTCTCGAGCGCGCCGTGCTCCATGAGGTAGTTGAACTGAATCATGTTCGCGCGGCCGTGTGACTTCTGGACCCCAAAACGAACCGAACGGAAGAAGCCGCCAAGGAAGGAGGCATAGACGTTCTCCCGATACTCCTCGGCAAAGAAGCCGCGGTCGATGAGCCAGAGCTGGAAGTACATGCCCAGGATATCGGCCTTGGTTTCCTCAACCGCAGAATACAAGTCTTTGAGTGCCAGATTGATGCTCGAAATCTCTCTTCCCTCTTGCGGTTTGATGTTCTTGGGCCCCAATCCGTGGCTGATCTCATGCAGCAAGGTGTGGTTGAAGAAGGCTTCGAAACTGACCTTCTCTACCTGCGCAGGGTCTATCATCGCTTTCGCAATGGGCATCAGCACCTTGTCGAACTTGGCGTGGCTGACGTTCTGCATCATCACCTTCTTGGTCCCCTTGGTCTCGGCCACGACTTCATCGTTGGGGAGGTTGAAGGCGAGCGTTTGAATACCCGACTTGGCGTCGCCTGCGTTGAACAGCAGATCGACGACGGAGAGCGGAGACTCGAGCTTGACCTCGGTTCGCTTGAATTCGTCGGGCATCGGCAGCGCTGCTTCCATTTCTGGCAGCCACGAGACGATCTTCGAGATGTCTGCAGAGCGCTCCTGGTCGCGCAAGGTGACGAAGGCTTCGAAGGCCGCTTTGTAGCCCATCAGGCCGTCCTCGTAGACCTCGTAGGGCCCAATGACCACCTCGATGTCCCCGTCTCCGAGGTCCATCCAATCCATGTCACTCTGCCGATAGACGTTGCTCGCAAAGGCTTCAGCCCGGGCGTTGAGGTACTTGGCGAGTCGAGGGTCATCGGTCGAGCTCGCAGCTTCCTTCAGCAGCTCGGCGGCCGGAACGAGCCACTCTGCGTAGTGTTCGCTGTAGGGGATCGCGACGAGCTTCTCGTCCTGCCTGCGAAGCACTGTGAAATAGGACTGGAAGGCCTCCTTGTCGGCGGGGTTCGCGACCAGGTGCGCCTCGAGCTGCTCGGCGCTCAGATCCTCAGGGTAGAAGGCAGCACCCTTGGGCTTGGCCTTGCTCCCCCAGAACGGCTTATCAGCGTCGAGACGGTCCCAGGGCCCGAACATCAGGTCGAAATATTGGAGGGTGTCGGCAGCCGCCGGGTCGGCGCTGAGCTCCTCACGCCACTTTGGATTGTTCTCGTCGACTTGGCGCAAGAAGAGCGCGTCCATGTACTGGGACGCCAAGACCAGCTTCGCCAACACCAGTCGATGCTTCTCGGGAATCTTGCTCTCCTCGAGACCCAGTTCCACCGGCGCAAACTTCTTGTCGATTGGGCGCTTGGCCTGACCTTCCAAGTTCTCGACACGCGCGTTCATAGTGCCTTCCTCGTTGATTGGCGCTTCAGCGGGAGCTTGCGCCGCGTCCTCGGCTGGTGTGGCTGCTTGGGCGCTATCGGGTGCTGGCGCCGACGCGAGTTCCTCGACAGGCTTTGCATCCGCCTCGCCGTTCTGGCTCTTTTCGGCAGCCTTGGGGGCGGGCTTCTCCTTGGGTTGACATCCGCAGCTCAGGCTCAGCAGCAGCGTCACTGCCAGGCATCCAATGGTCCACGTGCGCATCCTTCGTCCTCCTCGCGCCGAACTCGAACCAACGGTGGCCGAGTCGAGATGCCCCAAAGCTTAGCCTAGCCCTCCCCCTGCCGCCAGAGGCTGCGCGACATACTGCAGCGAACACCCTCAGGCAGCCAACGACGCGCTGCGCAGGACTCGAAAGGAGCCCACGAAGGAGGCTAGGTCCCGGAAGCGAAAGTGGCTGAGTGTCGTCGAGACCAATCGAGCGTCCGCGTCCAAGATGAGGCCCGTGCAGGTGGTGTGCGACATCGGCAGGTTCCACGGCCGTATGTTCACCTTGCGCCCGAGGTACCGATAGCGCTGCCCGTCCTGCTCGAAGGACAAATCATAACGCAGCTCTGCAGCGCCCCAATAGTCCAAGACGAGCTGTCCCCTACAGTCTGCGCGCTCGCACAGGCCTTCGGCCCGCAGCTCGCCGACGGCGTCCATCACCAGGCCTCGCCTGAAGGTGCCCCACTCAGGCGCCGGTCCCCAGTCGAGGGTGAAATCGAAAGGCAGCGCGGCGCTCGCTGAGCCTCCCGATTCGAAGCGATGAACCCCACGCATCGTCTCGCGCATCCGAAATGTCCAAGGCTCCGCTTTGCTGTCTTTCATCGCCCCACCCCCTGCAACATCAGTCGGCTCCCCCAGCGCGTCCATAGCCGCCCAAGCGGCGGCAGAGCCTGCAGTAGCATTCCCACATGATTCACGGCGCTGACGAGCTCCACGGGCTCGCGGCGCGCGATGGAGCGCTCCACTCGTGCTGCCACTTGATCAGGCGTCATCGATATCCAAGGCATACACTTCATGGCCCAGCTCGAGAGCGTGGATTCCGCACGCATCCCCGTGTAAAAGCCAGTATTGATCAGGAACGGGAAGACCGTGGTCACCGCCACGCCGGCATCTTCGTTCTCTCCACGCAGAAGATCAGAATACGAGGCGAGCGCCTGCTTGGTCACGGAGTAGGCACCCCATGAGGGCAAGCGGAAAAAGGCCTGTCCCGAGGAGATGTTCACCACTTGCCCAGCGCGTGCCCGGAGCTCGGGTAGAAACACGTCGACATGGCGGATGCTGGCGTAGAGGTTGAGCTCCATGAGCCGCCGCCACTCTTGCAGCGAGGTGCGTTCGAGCCCGCCGCTGAAGCCCACGCCAGCATTGTTGATGAGCACATCCAGGCCATCGCAGCACTCCCGCACCCAAGGACCGAGCGAGGCGACCGCCTCCTCGTCGGTGACATCGCACACTCTGCAAAACACCCGATGTCCGGAGAGGGTGCTCTGCAGTGAACGCAGCCCTTCGGCGTCGAGGTCCGTCAAGAGCAGTGTCTCCGCCTTGCCAGCCAAACGGCGCGCCAAGGCCGACCCGAGGCCCCCGGCGGCACCGGTCACCAAAATGTTCTTTTTCTTGTGCTCTCTCATCTCTCTCTCCTCTGCGCTGTGCACCAGTTTGCTTTGCTCGCTCTGATAGGGCCCGCATTCAATGGATTTGAGCTCCCTTCCCTTTCTCTAACGACCTTCGCCTGCTGACACCCCGAAAGAAGGACCTTGCTCGAGAAGGCTTCGCCTTGGGCGTGCACCGAGCTCGCTCGATGACGCGCAGGGATAGACTGCCCTTCGCTCACTGGTGATTGCACCCGTTCGCTGCTGCGCGGGGGTGTTTCGGGCCTGAGCATTGGCGCTACTGCAGCACAGCTACGGGGTGCTGCTTCGAGCGTCGTCTCCAGCGTCGCGGCAGTGCTGCGCGGGCTCGGCTGGAGGGCGCTGCTCAGCTTGGCATGGGCGCGTGAATTCCGAAGCCGTCGAAGGCTAAGTCCACGATTTCCTTTGCCAGATCTTCGTGCGTGAGCTCGGGGTAGGCGCGCTTCCACCACAGCACGATAAGGCGCTGCGCCATGCCGATGATCAGCTGCGCGACCACCGCGGAGTTGCAGGGGCGCGCAAATCCCTTGGCGATGGCGTGGTCGAGGTAGAACTGGGCGAGCGCGGCGAGCTCGTTGGAGAGCTCGTCGAGCTTGGCTTCGAACTCGGAGTCGACCGCGGCGGCCTCTCGCAGAAAAATGCCGACGACGTCGCGGCGCGCCTCGATGATCCCCACCATCCGCCGGGCTCCCCGCAAGGAAGCCTGCCGGTACTCCTCGAAGCTCTCGGGCAGCTTCTCGCTCATCTCGGAGAACTGAGTCAGCGCATCGAGCACGAAGTCGTCGAAGATCACCTCGATGATCTCGCGTTTGCTGTTGAAATAGCGATAGAAGGTGCCCTGCCCCAAGCCCGCTTCGGCAACGATGTCGGAAATCAAGGTCGCGTGGTAGCCCCGTTTGGAGAAGGTGACCACTGCCGCTTCGAGAAGCGCCTGACGCGTGCGTTGCTTGCGCTTCGCATCGGCGTCGATTCTGGTCGGCGTTGGCATGGCTTGGCTCTCCTGAGTTCTGAAGAACGTGTACGCGCCCTTCTTCCTCTTCGCCATACTCGAATTCCTTGCGTCCGACCACCTTTTCGACCTCCAGGAAGCTGCCGCTGCGCGCCCATTCGCGGAGCTACTTTCGACCCTAGACGAAATGGACGGACCCGTCAATCCCGTTTTCGCCCTCACTTCTTGCGTGCCATCCCTGGCATGCACCCTTCGGACCGCCATGACCGCAAATCCAAAGGGTTATCAAACAGATACGCACAATCGCCGAGATTCGGCTTTGCCGCCTCCCCGCAACGTGCTAGCTTGCGCGCCGCTTTGCGGCTGCGACCATGACTCTCCTTCGCCGCATGGCGCGCTCAACTCACAGCATCGCCAACAGGAAGCTCATGCCTCTGCCGCCACTGCCTAGCCCACCCCTGAGCGCCTTGCGTCTCTTTGGATTTGTCAAAGGATGCTTCGCAAGCGCCTTCTTGTTCACCACCCTGCTCGGATTCAACCTCCTGCAGGCCGCATCGGCGCTGCTGTTGCCCGTCTCGCGACGACTCGTCAGACGGATCAACCGGCGCGCTGCCAATCTCTTCTGGGGGCTCTGCGCCGCTCTCGGGAGGATGCTCCATGGGGCGAACATCGTCGTCACCGGCACACAGGTCCCCGCAGAGGAAGAGGCGATCGTCATCGCCAACCATCAGCAGATGACCGATGTCACCTTCCTCATGTTCTTCGCCCAGTCCAAGCGCCGCCTCGGCGACCTCAAATGGATGCTCAAGCGCAGCGTGCTCTACGTACCCGGCGTCGGCTGGGGGCTCTACTTTCTGGACAGCTTCTTCGTGCGACGCAACTGGACCGAGGACCGCGCCTCGATCACCGCCACCTTCTCTCGCATTGTCCGAGACGGCATCCCAGTCTGGTTCGTCTCCTTCGTCGAGGGTACCCGTCTAACCCTCAAGAAACTCGCCAAAAGCCAAGCCTACGCCCGCGAGAAGGGGCTCGTCCCCCTCAAACACTTACTCATCCCTCGCAGCAAGGGCTTCGTCGCCTCGGTCGAAGGCCTCAAGGGCCACATCACCGCGGTCTACGACCTCACCTTCGGCTACGAGAAGGGCGTGCCCAGCCTCTGGCAGTACATCCAGGGCTTCTCGCGACGCGCACACATTCACGGGCGGCGCTATCCCAGCGACGCGCTGCCAGCTGAACCGCAGGCCCTCGCG
>JAVFAO010000162.1:8658-14158 GCA_034002465.1 Myxococcota bacterium | reverse complement strand
ATGCCCAGGACCTCAACAAAGAGCTCGAGAGAGCCTGGCGTGTGGCAGATTATCTCGAGTTTGCCGAGTTGTTTGTCGAAGATGCGCTCTCTCGAGACGAGTCCTGCGGTGGGCACTTCCGAGAGGAACATCAGACCGAGGAAGGGGAGGCCAAGCGAAACGACGCTGACTTCGCCTACGTCGGTGCGTGGCAGGTGGGTGAGAAGGACGCTGAGTTCACCTTGCACAAGGAGCCCTTGCACTTCGAGGACGTCGAGATCAAGCAGCGTAGCTACAAATAGGCATCCTTCGTAGAAGCGTCAGCAACGCCCAGCGGGAGGCACGAGCTCGAATGGAGAAGAAGAACTTGGGGGAACAGGCCAAGCGCCCAATCGACAAGACAATCAACTTGCGGGTGTGGCGCCAGCCACGCGGGAGCGAGGAAGGCCGCTTTGTCGATTATGAGGTGTCCTACATCGACGACATGTCCTTTTTGGAGACCCTCGATGTGCTCAATGAGGAGCTCGTCGCCAAGGGAGAGGACCCCATTGCCTTCGACTACGACTGTCGTGAAGGCATCTGCGGTTCCTGCGGCATGGTGGTCGACGGTGTTCCTCATGGTCCACATCCCAACATGACCATCTGCCAGGTGCACATGCGGCATCTCCAAGGGATGCAGAGCGTGGCCATCGAACCCTGGCGCGTGGGGGCGTTTCCCCACGTGAAGGACTTGGTGGTGGATCGCTCGGCCTACGACAAGCTCATCGTCGAAGGCGGCTACACCTCCTTCAACGTCGGGGGGGCCCCCGACGCCAACGCGCTGCCGATCTCCAAGGCTGTTGCGGATGAGGCTTTCGATTACGCCGCCTGTGTCGGCTGTGGAGCTTGCGCCGCAGCTTGTAAGAACGCGGCGGCCCATCTCTTCGTCGGTGCCAAGGTCGCGCAGCTCGCGCTGCTGCCGCAAGGCTCGCCAGAGCGCAAGTCCCGCGCGCTGGCCATGGTCGACAAGATGGACGAGCTCGGCTTCGGCTCCTGTTCCAACGAAGGCGAGTGTGAGGCGGTTTGCCCCAAGGGGATCAAGACCAAGGTCATCGCCGTCTTGAATCGAGAGTACCTTCGGGCTTCACTCGCTCGCCTTTGAGCGCGCCCTGGGCTTCCCTTCGTGCTATACCATGGGGCGGCTGCGTCGAAAGGCAGCCGTCCTCCCTCGGGCGCTTCTTGCCCACGCCTGCTCGTGAAGCCACAGACAGCGCATGCGCACTCTGATTGATGTCCGCTCGGGTGAACGCCGACCCCTGGTGGCGGCGATAGCCCTGGCCCTGCTCAACATCGCCTCGGTGGTGGTCAGCCGCAGTGTAGGCGATGCCCTCTTCCTGACGACGCATCCGCTGGAAGACGTGCCATGGTTCTTCATTGCCTCCAACGCAGTCATCGTCGTGGGCTCGTTAACGTATTCTGCGCTGCTCCGAACCATTCGTTCATTGAGCCTTAACATGGCGCTGCTCGCCTTCTTCGCCCTCAGCTTTCTGGTTGGGCGCGGCGTCGTGAACGGTGGTGAAGGGGCGGTCTTCTTGCTGTGTGTCTGGCTCGCGGTGGTGCCGCCGTTGGTCAATATCCTGTGCTGGAATACCATCACCGACTACTTCGACAGTCGCCAGGGTCGTCGTCTATTCCCAATGATATCAGCGGGTTCTACTCTTGGTGCGGTGCTCGCGGGGCTCGCCATTCCGCCCTTTGTTCGTGCGGCTGGGGTCGAGAATCTGCTGATCGTGCTCGCTCTGCTCATCTTTGCGTGCGTGCCTTTGCCGCTGCTCTTGGCGCGTCACTCCACCCGCGGCGACGTGCCCACGCGAAGTATTCTGGTCGAGAGTGGCGACGAGCTCTGGACCATTTTTCGCGAGGGGATCACCACTGTCAGCCGTAACCGTTTGCTGCGCTTGCTTGCTGCGATCGTCTTTCTCGGTGCAGTGGTCACCAACCTCATCGACTACGCCTTCAAAGGTGCGCTGCAGGCGCGTTTCGATAGGGACGAGATAGGCATCTTCTACGGTCACTACAACGCGGTTGCAAACAGCCTGACGTTGGTGCTGCAGCTCTTGGCCGTCAGTTGGGCGCTGGACAAGTTTGGGCTTCCTCGTGTCTTTCGCTTCGTGCCCATCGCCCTGGCCATGGGCAGCGCTGCGTGGTGGCTCTTCCCGAGCTTCATGGCCATCGTCGCCCTCAAGGTGGCCGATGGCCTGTTGCGCTTCACCTTCCAGAACTCCGCCAATGAGGTGCTGACCACCCCCATCCCCTTTGTGCAGCGCAACCGCGCCAAGGTCTTTCTGAAAGGGGCGATGAACCCGTTTGGGGCCATCGTCTCGGGTCTCTTGCTCATCTTTGTCGCAGGATGGCTGAGCCCCACGGGCCTGGCGGGGATCATCATCATTCTCCTGGGGCTTTGGCTGGTGACTGCGTTCTACATCGAGAATGCCTATACCGAGCAGCTCTTTGCTTCACTGAGCGCCAAGCAGATGGCGCTGACCCCAAATCCGGAGGAAGCGGCGCTCTTCGGAGGGGGGCCCGTGGAGGTCGAAGGCGAGCTCGAGCAGCAAGCGCTGAGCATCGAGCATCCCTCGGCCATCGTTCGTCGCGAAGCGCTCGAGCACATGGCGAGTCGGCGGCGCCAGGGCTTGGAGGGGGAGCTCGATGAGGAGCGCTTCGAGCGGCTGTTCTGGCGTGAGCTTGGCTTGGCCTTCGCGCACATCTCCTTGCTCGAATCCCTGAGTCAAGCGCCCTCCGCGTTGGTCGAGGCCATTGAAGAGCGTATCGAAGACTGCCGCTACCGGCTCTTTTTGCTGCTCGGGCTCAAGGGAGATCTCGAGACGGCCAAAACCGCCTATCTGGGCCTACGCTCGACTGCCGGACGGACGCGAGCACATGCGGTCGATCTGATAGACGCCACGCTCGAGGGCACCCGCTTTCATCGCATCCTCCTGATCTTTGTCGAGGATCTCGATCGTGTCACACGCCTGCGGCGTGCCAAGGCACAGGAGATCTTACCCGTCGAGCTCTTCGAGGCACCGCGGCGCTTCTTGAGCTCCGAGCACGATCCGCAGCTTCGGCGAATGTTGCAGCGTTTCGACGGGAAGAACAGCGGCGTTTCTTGAGTGTCATCTTCATGATGGCGCCAAGAACAGCATGAAATCAAGGGGATTCCAAAGGGCGCCGCCCTTTGGCGGGGCCTGGGGCAGCGCCCCAGCGTCCATTCCATACACTTCTTGTTGATTGGGCGCTTGGCCTGTTCCCCCAAGTTGTCAGTCACCCAAGCTAACGGGCTGGCGAGCAGCGCTGCACGCGCATCCGAGGCTGGGTATCGTCCAAGAACTGTGCGCGCCGCACGCAGCCCTGCATGGCGCTGACGTAGTCCACCAGGGCATCACGGACCAGTGGTCCTTCTGCCAGGAGCGGGGCACCTTCCACGGCCGCGGCGAGGTGATCGCCACCAGCAGACATGAAGTTGTTCATCGCGACGCGGTATCGTTTCTCGGCTTGCACGGCTTCGCCGCCAATCTCCAGGCTGCACAAGCAGCCCTGCTCCCAGCCAGCTAGGCTACCGTCGCCGTCGAGGTCGGTGGCCTCTGCGCAGCTCGGATCGAAGCTATAGCGGGCCCCGGCGACGGCGTGTCCTCCCGTCTCCTCGGCGCTGCCGATGCGCAGCAAGAGCATGAGCTGCTCGCCGCTGAGCTCGACCAGCACCACCGAGTTTTCGAAGGGCATCACCCCCAGTAAATGCTCACGACGCAGGGCCCCCTGCGGGAGATCGGCGCGCAAGCCACCTGGGTTTTGCACCGCCAGGTCGGCGTCGGGGAAGACGCTGAGCATCGCGTCGGCCACGAGGTTGCCCACCGCCGATTCGCCGAGCTCGCTGCGGGAGAGCGCATCATCGGCGCAGCCGAGCACATCACAGAGGCTGCGGGTATGGACCTCGAGTTCTTCGACCAGAGAGATGGCCGAAGCGTCCGGTTGCAGCGTCACGCCGCCGACGTCGAGCGCCGTGAGGGGAAAGGCACCGCCTTCACAGCCAGGATCGACCGCGTCATGCTCGAGCACCCAGAGCGGATGAAGCGTGGAGCGGGCGAAGTCGATGCCCTCTGGGGTGAGCTGCAGGTCAAGCCGGGCCAAGGCCTGTCCACGGGAGCTCGCTTCCATGACGAAGCTTTGGCCGACGCGATAGCTGAGAGCCGCGTGGGCGTGACCTGCGACGAGCACGTCGATGAAGCCCTCTGGGAGCTCGCTCAGCACTCGCCCGAGCTCCTCGTTGCACTGCGGTGCTTCGGCGGGCCCGCTGCAATCTCCTCGCAGATGTCCGAGGACGATGACCAGCTCGGCGCCTGCTGCACGGAGCTCGGGCACTCGCTCGCGTAAGACCTGCACGGGGTCGTCGAAGCGCAGGTCGACGACGTGCTTGGCCAGCGTGGTTTGAGGTGTCTCCTGAGTGCTCAGGCCAATGATTCCAATGCGGATGTCGTTGCGTTCGATGATGGTCCAGCGTTGGGCGCCAGCGATGGGGTGTTGCTCCTCGTCGCCGTTGATGTTGGCGGCAAGCCAAGCAAAGGGGGAGTTGGCGATGGCTTCTTCGAGGGCTCCCCGCAGGGCCTCTGGGCGGCTCTCGCTGGGGCCGTAGTCGAAGTCATGGTTTCCCAGGACGGTGGCGTCGATGCCGAGCAGCGTGGCGGCGCGAACGGCAGCCATCCCCTTGGTGGCGTTCACGGCGCCTGAGCCTTGGAACAGGTCGCCTGCGTCGAGGACCAGGAGCTGCTGTCCGTTTTCTGCAGCTTGGGCACGGAGGTGGGCGAGGGCAGCAGCGAGCCAGGGGAGGCCACCGCGGGCGCGGCTCGGCTCGTTTCGCAGAGGCACCTCATCGAAGGCGCCATGGAAGTCGTTCATGGAGACGATCGTGAGCTGTCGCGTGGTGCTCGTCTCGGTTTGCGTCTTGGCCCCCTGACCGTGGGCGCAGGCGGCGGTCAGACTGAGCAGGAGCATCGAAAGGAAGCGAGGGTGCTTGCAGCACCACGGGGCATCGGCTGGGGGTGCCGTCCGAGCGCGATCAAAGGCGGGAAGCGGAGCGCTGCGCGCGTTTTGCGAAAGCGAGTGAAGTCGTAAAGGTGCTTGCATGGTACTGGCCTCGCTTCGTTGGATGGTTCACTTGCGCAACACCAAGCGCGCGTTCAGTGCGGCAAAAGATGGGGACAATCCGGCCGTTGTTGCGCGACGAGCGCTGCCGGACGCCGAGTTCTTGTCGATTGGGCGCTTGGCCCGATTCCCCCAACTTCTTGTCGATTGGGCGCTTGGCCCGATTCCCCCAACTTCTTGTCGATTGGGCGCTTGGCCCGATTCCCCCAACTTCTTGTTGATTGGGCGCTTGGCCCGATTCCCCCAACTTCTTGTCGATTGGGCGCTTGGCCCAATTCCCCCAACTTCTTGTTGATTGGGCGCTTGGCCCGATTCCCCCAACTACTCGTCGCGCAGGCCGAACTCC
>JAVFAO010000162.1:0-8558 GCA_034002465.1 Myxococcota bacterium | reverse complement strand
GATTGGGCGCTTGGCCCGATTCCCCCAACTTCTTGTCGATTGGGCGCTTGGCCCAATTCCCCCAACTTCTTGTTGATTGGGCGCTTGGCCCGATTCCCCCAACTACTCGTCGCGCAGGCCGAACTCCTTCATCTTGATCTGCAGGCTCTTGCGGCTGATTTGGAGGATCCTGGCGGCTTGGGTGACGTTGCCCTGAGTGTCTTCGAGAGCCTTGGTGATGTACTGCTTTTCGAGCAGGCTGGTGGTCTCGCGCACCACCTCCTTGAGGCCCACGCCAGCGCCGTCGGCGGCAGGCAGGTGGATCGGGACGATGGGGCTGTGCGGGTTACTGTTCTGAAGGATTTCTGTTGGCAGATCCTCGACATCGATGCGCTCGCCGTCGATGAACAGGAGCGTGCGTTCGATGAGGTTCTCGAGCTCACGGATGTTGCCGGGCCAGGGGTAGCGCTGCAAGGCGGCGATGGCTTCATCCGTGATTTCTTTGACCTTTCGGTTCAGGCGCAGGTTGTTTTTCTCGACGAAGTACTGCACCAGGAGGGGGATGTCGATGAGGCGGTCACGAAGAGGGGGCAGGGCGATGGGGACGACGTTGAGGCGATAGTAGAGGTCGTCGCGAAAGCGGCCCTGCTCGATTTCTTTGCTGAGCTCGCGGTTGGTGGCCGCGATCAGACGCACGTCGACGCGGGTGGTCTTGATGGCGCCGACGCGTTCGAACTCTGATTCCTGCAGCACCCGCAGCAGCTTGACCTGAGTTTCGGGAGGGATCTCGCCGATTTCGTCGAGGAAGAGGGTGCCGCCATCGGCGAGCTCGAAGCGTCCAGGTTTGGCGGTGTTGGCGCCGGTGAAGGCGCCTTGTTCGTAGCCGAAGAGTTCGCTCTCGACGAGGTTCTCTGGGATGGCAGCGCAGTTGATGCGGATGAAGGGCTTGTTGCGTCGTGAGGACTGTTGATGCAGGGCCTTGGCGATGAGCTCTTTGCCTGTCCCCGATTCGCCGCTGATGAGCACCGACGAAGGGGTATCTGCGACGCGCTCGATGATGCGGAAGACCTGTTGCATCATGGGCGAGATGCTGATGATGCCGAAGCGGCCGTGCTCAGGTGCGTTGGCGCTGGGGTCCGCGGCCTGGAGCTCCTTGCGGTTGGCGTCGAGCTGTCCGAGGGCTTTGGCGACGATAGCACCGAGGGCCTCTGCGTCGAAGGGTTTGGTGACGAAGTCGAAGGCGCCGAGCTTGAGGGCCTCGACGGCGATATCGACGGTACCGTAGGCGGTAAGCACGATGACGGGGATGTCGGGGTAGTGGCGCAGCGCGTGTTTGAGCAAACTCATGCCGTCGGTGTGAGGCATGCGCAGATCGGTAATGATCACGCTGATGTCATTGAGCTTGAGCTCGGCCATGGCCTGGGCGCCGTCGGGTGCCTGGATGACGCGATGTCCGAGGCGGCGCAACATGGCGGCGAGGACTTTGCGGATGTTGGTCTCGTCGTCTGCAATGAGGATGGTGTGTGCCACGCGGAATGGCCTCCTGCTGTGATGAGGCAAGCGAAAGAGAGCGAAGGGCACGCATCCTCGCGCCATTCCTCAGGAACTCGCCAGGAGGCGGAGAGTCGCGGAGCAAGCCCGAAGGGTGCCCGCCAAGGAAGGCTGACCAATGCCGCCAGTGCGAGATCGGTGCCCGAGAGCGAACGAATGCGAAGTTGCTCAGGGCTTGTCGTCATCGAGGACGGGGACGACCTCGACGGCTTGCCAGCCCTTCGGGCCTTGTTGGCGAGCGAAGACAACCTTTTGGCCTTCCTGCAGACGTTTGAATCCAGGGCTTTGAATGGCGGAGAAGTGAACGAAGACCTCGTCTTGGGTTTGCTCATCGAGGAGGAAGCCATAGCCTTTCTCGGGGCTAAACCAGCGAACGTGTCCTTGTCGTCTTTCCATGGTGGGCCTCTTGGCGACTTCTTGTTGATTGGGCGCTTGGCCTGTTCCCCCAACTTTTTTGGGGACATCAACGCGCTCTGTTGCTTCTCGATCGCGCTGTTTTCGTGATGTTTCTGTCGATTGGGCGCTCGGACTGTAGCCCAAGCTCTTGGGTTGTGTCCGCGTTTTGCCGCGCATCTTGAAGGAAGTGGGTCGCGCTCGAGCCTTGCCTGGGGAGATGACTGAGTTCGTCGAGCGCGTACACTGATTTCAACCTAGTCAGAGGCAACAACGGCTCAGCTCAGGTCACGATCCAGCTCACGCTGAGCGGTTCGCTTTTTGACGGTCTCTCTCTTGTCGTAGAGCTTCTTGCCTTTGGCCACGCCAAGCTCGACCTTGACCTTGCCTTGTTTGAGGTAGACGCTGAGTGGCACGAGTGTGCAGCCGGCTTGACTGACCTCCTGAGACAGCTTCCCGAGCTCACGACGGGTGAGGAGCAGCTTCCGAGCGCGCAGCGGCTCATGGTTGTTCCTGTTCGCCCAGGGGTATTCTGCGATATGGCAGTTCTGCAGAAAGAGCTCGCCCTTCTCGTCGAAGCGAGCGAAGGACTCAGAGAGGCTGATTCTGCTCGCTCTGATGCTCTTGACCTCGCTGCCGAGGAGGGAGATGCCCGCTTCGTAGCGCTCGAGAATTTCGTATTCGAAAAAGGCCTTTCGGTTGCGCACCAAGACCTTTGTGCCGTCGCGCCGAGTTGATCCGGCCATGGGGGGTGGGCTCCGGAATGTGCGAGCTCGAGTCAGCTTGCGACGCCAGCGAGCTTCGAGAGCGTGCTCAGCGGCAAGTGGGCGACCCAGACCTCGAGGGCGGGTCCGCGGGTCACGATGCACAAACTCGTGCCCACGTCGTCGCTGTAGCATTCACTGAATTCGCGTTCGAAGCAAGCGTCGACGGGCTCATTGAGCACACCGAGCTGATCCAAGGCTGCAGCGCGAGGCAGGGCGATGATCGAGAGGGGGGTCTTGTGGAAGCGCGCATCCATGATGCTGCCCCGCATCTCGCCCATGCGATAGGATTGCCAAGGGCTCAGGTCGAGCTCGGGGCGCTTGAGCTGAGGCTGCAAGACGAACTCAGCGAGCAGCAACGGGGGCCGAGTCGGTGTGGTGGCCTGTTCTGCTTCGGTACGAGAGACGTGTTCTCGCAGGGCGATGTAGCCGAGCTCGGGCAGACCTTCGATGTGGTGCTCGACGCTGCTCAGGCTCGGCATCGAGCCGCCACGCAGCGAGAAGAAAGCCATTCCGGTCAGGGCAAAGACGATCAGAGCGAGGGCGGCGACCACGTGAGTGAGTGGATGAACACCAGCGATGGCGCGGTTGGGGCCGATTTCGGCCAGGGGGATGGGGCTATCCGCAGCGAGGAAGGCTTGGGTTTGCGCCATGAGTGAGAGCTCGAGGCGATGAGGCAGGGTGCTCCGCTGAGGAGAGATGGCGAGAGTCGCTCTGAAGGAGCGGAGTTCGCGATAGCGCGAACGACACTGGCTACAGGTGAAGAGATGCCTTTCGAGCTCACGGGACGCGGGCTCGTTCTCTTCGTGGTCGACGTAAGCGCTGATGCGCTCGATACTGGGGCAATTCATGATGTCCTCAAACGCACCGCCGCCGCCGGGCGCGGGCGAAAGATGTCAATCATTTGCTCACGGGCGCGCGCAATGCGAGAGCGCACGGTGCCGACAGGGCAAGCCATCATCACCGCGATTTCATCGTAGCTGAAGCCCCAGCCATCCCGAAGCAAGAGCGCTTCGGCCGCCTGCGGCGGGAGTGTGGACATGGCTTGCTCGATGTCTTTCTGCAAATCCGAGCGAATTCCCAGTGTGCTGGGGTGAGCTTCAGTGTTCTGGTCGCTGAGGCTCTCTGTGGGGAGATGACTGTTGCGACGACAGAGATCGACGAAGACATTGCGCATCGTTTGGAGCATCCATGCCTGGATGCGTTCCAGGTCATGGAGCTGCTCCCAGCGTTCGAAGGCCTTCACGTAGGTCATCTGCAGCAGATCCTCGGCTTCGGCGGGATTGCGCGTCAAGCGCAGTGACACCCACCAGAGTCGTTCTCGGCATGTCAAGGCAGCGTCGGCAAAGGCCGTTCGCGTGGGACGCTGCGTTTGTGTCGTCTCGTTCATTCCGCTCCCCGCAGTCACGACGCACGAAAGCACCCAGAAGTTCCAGCAAAGCTGCCTCAGTGTCAATCAAGTCTTCTTGGTGATTGGGCGCTTGGCCTGCTCCCCCAAGATCTTGTCGATTGGGCGCTTGGCCTGTCCCCCCAGTTGTTGATTGGGCGCTTGGCCTGTTCCCCCAGGGTGCCATCCCTCGCGCGCCCCCTTCGGGCTTGCATCGCAGCGACACTGTGGCGGCCGAGAACGGATGACTACCAATCGCTCAGGGCAACAGCGAGCGCTGCATGTAGTGGTGCGCTCCGGCGTGAGCAATGTCGTAGCGCGCGCCTAGGGCCTGGTAGCCGTGTCGTTGGTAGAACGGCAGCGCAGCGAGCCGAGCGTCGAACCACAGCATCGTGCCGCCATGCTCGCGCGCGTGCGCTTCGGCCGCGCGCAGCAGCATCGAGCCCAGCCCCTGACCGCGCAGCTCGGGCAGCACCGCCATCGCCCGCAAGCGCCAGTAGCTCTCCTCGTTTGCCCTGGCTGCGTCCTCCCTCAACCAAGGAAAACGCTGAAATGGCGAGGCGTTGTAGACCGAGGCGATGCCCAGAACTTGGGGGAACAGGCCAACTGCCCAATCGACAAGAAGTGGGGACTCGTCGGCGCGTGCTGAGCTGTACACCCCAAAGTGTGCGCTCAGCATTGCATCATCGCCGTCATAGACCAACTCCTCGAGGGCCTGGTTGGGCCGCAAGATGCGTTGACGCAGCGGGCGCGTCGCCTGCGCAGAGATACGCAACACCGAGAACGACGACATTCGCAGGTCCCCAGCGCTCAGTTGAAGTAGCAGTTGATCTCGTGACCCAGCTCCGAGACATTGTCGCCGTCGTTGCACTCCTCGATGCTGTTGTCGGGGTCGACCTCGGCGAAGACCCTCACCTTCAGCCATGGGAAGCCACTCAAGGTGGTCTGGAAGGTGTACTGAGCCCCTGCAGAGAGCGGTCCTGGAATGCTCGTGTCGAGCAAGGCCGTGCCGCCTTGCGCCGGATCGCCGAGATAGAAGCGGACGACGATGTCCGAGGCGCTCTCGGAGCCATCGTTGAAGACAGTGGCCTCGAGCACTGGTGCGGGGCAGTTGCCGCTGTGCTCGCCGAGCGCGATGCGTAGATCTGGCTGCAGCTCACCGGCGCTCACCAGCAGGCTGACCGCATTGTTGCTCTCGTCGCACTCTCGCTCTCGCTCGTCGCCATCGATCCGCACGTGCAGAATGTCGGGGAGGCTGCCTGCGCTGTTGTTGGCAGCATCATAGCTGACCTGCGCGAAGATGGCGCGTCGCGGTTCGAGGCTGTTCTGGATGACGTAGCGCAGAGGTGCTGCGTTCTGGTCCAAGAGGGGCTCGGTGATGCCCAGTCCGCTCCACTCTCCAATGAACTCGACGCTGACGCCAGGCCCGACGCGCAGATCACCGAGGTTCTCCACCCGTACCGAGATGTTGAGCAGCTGCGAGAGCTGACCACAGCTCGCGTCGGGGGAAGAGAGCTGCACCCGACCCAGCGCCAAGTCCGGCGCCACCCCGAAAGAGCGAGGGTTGGAGCGGTAGGTGTTGTAGCTTCTGCCCTGGTGTTCGACCCAGCTCGGCGCCTCGATCAACGGGATGCCGCCCGCCTCGGTGACGTTGGTGACGTGGTAGCTGTACTGGTTCCAGATGCGACGCGCCGAAACCCAGTAGTCGCCCTGATCTCCCCAGACTTCGATGCCGTTGTTGTAGAGCGTGTCTTGATTGGCGGAGCAGAAGCCCGACTCATTCGAAGTGGCAAAGACGATCTCCGCGTTTCCATCGTTGTCGACGTCTGCGACGATGGGATACTCGATGCGGGTGCGACTCTCGGAGGGCTCCTTGAACCAGACCGTGCCGTCGAGCCCGTCGTAGATGCGGAAGTAGCACTCGTCGTTGTAGACCACCTCTGCGGCCCCATCCCCGTTGAAATCAAACACCGACGAACCTGTCACGCGGCTCGAGTCGTCCTCTGTGGCCCGCCGCCAGCCATTGTGAAGACACACGCAGAGCCCCGTACTTTGATTGCAAACGCTCTCGTTCGCAATGCAGTCGGCGTCGGATAGGCAGGCACTCCCATTGGCGATGCGCGCTGGGTTCGAGGCTGGGCTCGCCTCATCGTCATCCATGGTGTTGGGCCAAGCAGGACAGGCTGCTGTGGGTTCCTGCAGGTCGTACATGACGTAATAGGTCGAGCCGGCGGTACCAACCTCTGGAAAACCGTCGCCATCGAAGTCGTCGACGTTGGGTGCTCCACCGCCAGCACCCATCAGCACCACGTTGCGATAGAGGACACCGTCATCACCACCAAGAATCTCGAGGCGGCCGCCCGCGATCAGGATCACCTCCGGCTGTCCGTCAAGGGGGTTTGCAGGGCTCGGCGCTAGGTTACGGTCTGCTCCCAGCACGTCGGCAATGGCGCAGAAACCATCACGCACCGAGAGCGCCGAGCCATTGACGGTGCGACCATCCCAGACCTCAATCAAAGTGCCCGCGCAAAATGCATCATGGTCCACGTCGCCATACGGCCCTGCGCACTCATCCCGACGGCTGACGCCCGGAGGAGGGCTGGGGAAGCGGTACACGATGCTGCCCGTCACCAGCTCCAGGCGCTCGTCGCCAGAGAGATTGGCGACGCAGCTCGCCGGACCCTGACCATTGCGCCCCACGACGTTGCTCACCGTGCCATCGAAGCGATCGACCGTCTGCAGCACGCCCTCGCTGCTGCGCTCGAGGGTGAAGATGTGTCGTCCCACGATGATTTCGGCATAGCCCTGGTTGTCGACATTGGCGATGGCTGCCGCAGGGTTGGCGCCGACGAAGTTGTTGCCAGTGCGTGTAGACAGCAAGTGTCCCGTGTTGTCGTAGATCAACAGGTTGTCGTTCTCGGCGATGGCGACGATCTCAGGGATGCCATCGCCGTCCAGATCGCCCACCGCGATGGACGAGGTCGAGTCGATGATGGCGTTGGCACAGCTACAGGAGAGACCCAAGTCATCGCTCTCGTTCCATACCGTGTTTCCACAACTCGCAAAGAAGTCCAGCCCCTTCTTTGGTCCGCCGCCGTGAATGGCCCGCAGCACACCATTGGAGGTGTATTCACTGTTGCAGAAGGTGACAAAGATGATCTCAGGGAAATCGAGCTCGTTGATCAGGCCGTCGCCATTGTCGTCGTCGAGGTTGGCCACCAGGGGGGTATGCACCACTTGGTTGGAATTGGGGAACGGCGAGGTGCTGAGCTCGACCAGGCTGCCGTCGACGTTGACCTTGACGACGGCGCTGCGGTTGCCTTGCTCACCGCCCCACACGATTTCCGGAACTGGAAGCACATTCGCGAAGGGCTCGGAGGGGAGCAGGCAGCTGGGTTCGACCCCGGTGCCCTTGCACTGTCCCACCTCGCAGCGCATGTACGCTGGACAATCCCAGTCTCCTTCGCAGCTACACCAGGCATCCCCTGCATTGTTGTCGATGCACTGCGAGACAAAACCCCCTGAGCCGCTGCATTGGGCCACCGGCTCCCAACGCGAACCCTCGGCGTTACAGCGCTCTAGACCTTCGTCCACGCAGCGCTGAGCACCGGGGAGGCAAAGATCGGCGAGGCAGATGACACCGTCGCAAAATTCCTCGGGAGCGCAGTCCAGGCTGTCGCTGCAAGAGATGTCGACGCAGAGCGCGCCGTTCTCGGTGGGGGTGCAGCGCTCGGTGGCGGCGCAGTCGAGCTCATCGCAGCTGTTGCCCACGCACTGAGCGCTGCCGTCGACCACCTCACAGTGCTGATCCGCCGGACAGTCGTGGTCGAGACAGGGATCGATGAGCTCTTGCTCCACGTCTTCGAGGTCTTCGAAATCAGGGAAATCGGGCTCGAGCTCTTCTTGCTCGAGCTCCGCGTCGAGCTCCTCGAGGTCGAGGTCGTCATCCGGACCATCCTGCTCGAGCTCCATGAAATCGTCCTCGACCTCTGGCTCCTGGTCCACTTCAGTTGCGTCCTCATCGAGCTGTTCCCAGAGCTCGAGCTGATCGATCTCGACGGGGGGACGTGTGGAGGTGCTGTCGTCACAGGAGACAGAGAGCCAAAGTGAGCATGAGATCAGGACGCAAAGACTGCGGCGCGGCATGCTGTGCTCCTTCGCTGACGGCCGCGTCGAACGGGCGACCGCTGGTCAGCAAGAGCATAGCAATGAGAGCGCTTTCAATCCAGCGCCATTGGCAAATGGGGGCATGCTCCGCCAGCCTGGCTCCGCGTTGTCGCGACGCGATCCTTGTGCTGATTTCTTGTCGATTGGGCACTTGGCCTGTTCACCCAACTTCTTGTCGATTGGGCACTTGGCCTGTTCACCCAACTTCTTGTCGATTGGGCACTTGGCCTGTTCACCCAACTTCTTGTCGATTGGGCACTTGGCCTGTTCACCCAACGTGTTATTGTGGGGCGCTGCCCCACACCCCGCCAAAGCCC
>JAVFAO010000161.1:0-14269 GCA_034002465.1 Myxococcota bacterium | reverse complement strand
TCGCCCTTCTTCAGCTTGGGGCTCAGCATTCTCGAACGACTGGCAGGTCAACAAGGCACCCTGCAGCTTCCCCGCCTCGACCACAACCTCCCCAAAGGGGCAGAACAGGACATCTTCGAATCCCTTCGCCCATGGCTCGAAGCAGCCAGCAAGCGCGACCAGGCCGGACACATCTCTGCGCTCTGGTACGCGCTTGGAAAGCGCGCTTGGAAGGTGACCGAACTCGACGCCCTGCTCGAAAAGCTGATCTGGCAAGGCCCCAAGAGCCACGCCGGCACCGCCGCCACACAGTGGCTCGCAGACCCAAAGAGCAGGGATCGGCGTGTGCTGGAGCTGGTCAGGCGCGATCGCTCGGCGATCTATGTCCAAGCCGTCTTCCAGCACGTCTGCCGGCGACGCCAGAGCCTGCTCCCCGTGCGCTTCGCGCCCCAAGCCCACAAGGGCCGCTTTCACGATGGGCGCGTGGTGCCGGTGCCCACCATCAACACAGGCCTGCAGCACTGGCCAAGCTCCACCCAGCGCCTCTACGCGGAGCTACTCCTCGACGTCGAGAAAGACCACAAGCAGTTCGCCGTGCACCGCGCCGTGATGCTCGCACAGCGCGCGCGTCTGCTCATCAGCGACGTGGCTTCCTTCGAAGACGCGCTCAGCTCCAACGAGGTCACCATGCAGGAAGCAGCGCTGGGCGCGCTGGTCTGGCTCGATGAGCCTCGTCCCGCCCTCCCCGTGCTGCTGCAACACCTCGACTCGGACCGTGCGCGCGTCGCGATGTACGCCCTGCAGCGCCTGATGCAGGTCATCCCCCGAGCCGAGCTGGTCGAGGCACTCGACGAGCTCCTGCAGCGCCCGAGGCTGAAAATCACCGTACAAAAAGAAGCCCTGCGATTGCTCGGACAGCTCGCCACGCCTCGAGCCATCGCCCTCTTGCAGCGTGTTTGGGCGCAGAAGGGACTCCATCGCGACGTACGCATCGCAGCCATCCACGCTGCCCGCAACATGCTGGAGCTGGAGGAAGCCTGGACCTTGCTCAGCGCCGCCAGTGAGGACGACGAGCACTGTGCAAGAGCCGTCGTCGACGTTGCGCCCAGCCAGCTCGCTCAGCCCTATCGTGCGCGCTACCTCGGGCTGCTCGAGCGGGTGGCAGGGCACCCCTCGCACGCTGCCCGCAGCGCCTGCTACGACGCCCTGGCCCGCGGCTGGGACAGCGCCGCTCCCGAAGAGGCAGTGCGCATCGCCGCCCAAGCAATGAGCCAACTGCGTGTTGAAGACAAGTGGCGGCGGCTACCGGGTGTGCTCTCGCGAGGAGCGCGCAGCAGCGGCAGCCACAGCACACTTGAGACGCTGACTCGGCAACTCATCGAAGCGTGCAAAGACGATATCGTGCCTGGAGCCGAGCACGATCGAATCGCCCAGCAACGGCTGGGCGCGTGGCTGCAGTCCCTGGGCGAGGAGACGAAGCCACAAGCCCGAGGCCTGCAGAGCACGCTGGTGACGGCGCTGCTGCAGCATGCCGAGCTCTGGACGCTGGCTGCTCGCTTGGCGCTGGCCGCCGCCACAAACCAAGCGCTGCCCGACGCAGCACTCGAGCTCTGCGCTGCAGCCAGCACTCCAGGCCGCGCCCGAGCCCTCGCCATCGCCCTCGAGAACGAGGCCGGTCGAGAGGCGCGAAACTGGGAACAAGCGCAATCCGAGCAGGTCCTGTCGGCGCTCATGAATGGGGATGCAATCGACAGTGAGCGAAGGGCACTCCATCCCCGCGAGTCATCGAGCGGGGTCGGTGCCCGAGAGCGAACGAATGCAATCGCACGACGCCTGGCCGTCACCTGGCTGGAGTCCATCGGCCCAGAGTTCGACTGGCCGCGCTCACTGCGCGACGCTCTGGTGCGGCTACGCCGCGACGAAGACCTGGACGTGCGCACCGCAGCGCTGAGCCTGTGGGTGGCCTGAAAACGCCACCGGCGCTCGCCCTGAAAACGCCATCGTAGGGGCCACCGGCGCTCGCCCTGAAATCGCCGTCGTAGGGGCGACCGGCCGGTCGCCCTCATCGCCAAGGCGACACTTCCTTGTGCAGGACTCAGTCCCTTCGGCGACGAAGGAAGAGCAGTGCAGCGAGCAGGCCCACGGAGAGCCAAACGGGGACTTGACTCGCCTTGGTCTGGCGCAGTGAACAGCCCGAATCCTCGCTCTTGGCAAGCCCGGCGCCCGGAGTGAGGTTGAGCGGGTGCTCGGCGTAGTCGCCGGGGCGCTGACAGACGCTGAAGTCGACGAGCTCGAGAGTGTCCTCGAAGGGGGTGCTGCTCTGGACACAGCTTTCCTCTGTCTGGTCCAGAACCTGTCCATCGGCGAGGGCCTCGAGGGTGAGCGAGGCGCAGATGGGGAGACCCGGCTCAGAGGGTAGGAAGATGGTCCCGGGAGCATACGAAAAGTTGTAGTCATCTTCGAAGAGGACCTGGTCTCCATGGGTGACGCGGAGCCGGTAGCTGTGCAGGCTCTCGTGCCCAGTCTTCTCGAGCTCGAGGACCAGGCCGCGCTCAAGCTCGGGACTGAAGGCGTTGTCCCAACAGAATTGGGTCGAGTAGGTGCAAAGGTCGGGGTTGGCCTCACAGTTGGCGTCGCAGCAGTCTTGAATGGTGTGATAGTTATCGAAGAGGCTGGCCTGCTTGATGCTCACGGATGGGGTTTCGGTATACGGCTCCAGGACATCGATCCACATGGAATCCTGGAAGCCTTGGGAGTCCTCGACCAGGGCTTCGTAGCGTAAACCCACCTGCAGAGGCTCAGCAGGGAACCAGTAGTTGCCCGCGCTCAAGCGCCGCAGCTCGCCTTCGACCGAACTCTGCTCGCTATCTCTGACCGTGACCCGAACCACGTCGAGATCGCATTCCCCTTGCGAAGCCGTGGTGGGGAGAGGGACGGCGCCGTTGGCTGGGATACTGACATCCGGCAGCCAGAGGTTACAGTACGGGTAGCTCCAGGCCAGACTGGGAACCAGGACGATGAGCACGGCGAGCAACGCAAGTAGGCGGGACATAGGCAGAACTCCTTGTCAAAGGAACCGTCGCTCAGCCTGAATCAAGCAGAGCAGCGTGTCAAGGAGGAGGCGAAGACTCGCATCAGAGCAAGCCCGGGAACCCTCGCCGTCGCCGACCGAGTCTGGCGCGCGCTCCCAATCGCAGGTAGAAGATAAGCATCCAGGAAGCGCAGCACTCAATCGTTGACGCTTCCGAGTTTTCTCTACCTTTGGAGCCTGGATATGCCCATCGTCAAGCAAACCGCCTCCGGCGGTGGCCCGGTGATCGCCATTCCCGCAGAGCTCGCGCCGCTGTGGCGCGGTGTGCTGGCACCCCTCGAGGTCACCCCACCGCCCTCCTGGAGCTGGGGTGATGCCTGCGATTTTCTTTGTGATTACGACCGCATCTGTGAGCCCGACTTGTACACCAGCCCCACGGACTATGGTGGTCTCGGCTTCATTCAAGTGGGCGACGGCCAAGCACTGGCCCTCGACTGCGAGATTCTGACTGAAGCAGTCCTCCGCGACGACGGCTGCTTCATCGTCCGCAACCCTGTCGACGAGCTGCCCACCGAAAGGATCCTTGCCGCTGCCTCAGGTCAAGGCTTTCGCCCCGTCGGTGAGCTCACCCTACAGGATGGCCGGCTCTTCATCTTCGACTCGGCCTACGAAGGCTACGCGGAGCCCGAAGCCATCGAGGCCAACGACGGCGTGGTGGTGATAGCGCCAGGGCCAGGACGCTACCAGGTGCTGCTCTCCTCTCCCGAGGGCCGCGATGTCATCCAGCTTCGGCGCCAGCGCTGAACTTCTTGTTGATTGGGCGCTTGGCCTGGTTCCTCAACTTCTTGTCCATTGGGCGCTTGGCCTGGTTCCTCAACTTGTTGCAAGTATCCAAGGAGGGCGGACACGCAGGTCCGCCCCTACTTGCTGTCGATTGGGCGCTTGGCCTGTTTCCCTCAACTACTTGTTGATTGGGCGCTTGGCCTGTTCCCCCAACTTCTTGTCCATTGGGCGCTTGGCCTGTTCCCCAACTTCTTGTCGATTGGGCACCGCCTTTCGCTCAACAACAGGGACTGCCGACACAATCACCAGAGCAGAACGGGGGCTCGCAACAGGTTCGACCGCTGGGGGACAAGCAGGCCGCGGGACAAGTGGGCGCGCTCGGATCCTTGCATACACCTTCGACGCACAGGTCGCCGTCGTCACAACTACCGCAGGTGCCGCCGCAACCATCGGGGCCACAGGCGCGTCCCCACTTCGAACAGGTTGGCGCACACCACCCCGGCGCGCCCACGGCGTCGGCGAGATGCCAGGATTGGGCAGTGTAGGGCCGACAGGCATCACTGTTGACCATGTTCTCACTGGGTCCAAACAGGATCCAGCGCGGTGGCTTGGAAGCCAAGATCGCGACGTGATAACGACAGCCGACTGTCGGATCACCGCACTGGTAGTAGACATCACAGTTGTAGAACGAGGATGCCACAAAGTCTCCAGGATGCTCGATGAAGTACTCGCAGTAGGTACACGCTTGCCCATTGACGCTGAGCAGGAAGTGCTGGTCAAAGGCCAGCTCGACCTCGATACCATCCTCGCTGGTCGCAGTGTAGCTGCTGCCCATCGAAGTTGCGGGAATACACACCTCAGGCCATGCAGAGGTGTCGGGGAGCTTGCATGCCCACTCGTCCTCCTGATCGGGCAGGGGTGTCTGCTCTTCTGTGCTGTCTGCGTTGTCCTGGCTCTGGTCCAAGGCTTCACTGCCCTCCTCCGAACAGCCCCACAAGCACAGGCTCATCAATGCCACGCCCCAGAGCCCCCAAGCTCGTCGTTGCACGACTTCGCCCGCCCACGCGAGACCCTCATGGCTCCTCTCATCCACGCCCGATGCAGCCGTGTACGCCCCTTTGCTCACCACCATCGCCTGCCTCCTTTTTGACTCAGCTTGCTCGCATTGGTGACCAAGCCGGTGCGCCAGAAGTCGTTGCTGCCAACTGCCCATCGCATGCGTAGACGCAACACAAGCAACGAGCTCTCTGACATTGCGTGCAGCAGTCCTCACAGCCTACTGGGTGAGCGGCAAGCGGTCAATCCCCATCGAGACAGGATGGAATCTCGTGCGCTGGCGACCGGAGACAACGATGGTCGAGCGCTGTTGCAACGTCTTGGTGCGCAGCACCCCACGTTCGGCAGAAGCAGAATTCTAGTTGATCGGGCAGTCGACGATGTTGAGGGGTACGAGCGAGGTGTTGTCCACCTCGACGCACTCGCGGTGCTCGCCGCTCTCGCTGCCAATGCCAGCGGGCGGATCGTCGACGCGGGCCTCGACGCTGACCGGCAAGCTCAGGGTGGTGGCCGCCCCACTCGGGATGAGCGTCGCGCTGTAGTCCCACTCGAAGCTCACCACCACCGTCGCGCCCGGCCGCACCGCTTCGGGAAGCTGCACCCTGCCGAGCAGGGCCTGGGTGTCGGGCGCCGGGAGGTCGCGTGCATAAACACCCACCCATACATTGGGTGGCACGCCAAGGGCACCAGCGTTGGTCACGCTGACATCGATGAGCACCTTGCCAGGGCACAGGTCGTTGCGCTTGGAGAGCCCACTCACCTGCAGGTTGGGCGCGTTGAAGAGGCCGCTGGGCTCGACGTTCTGGCGATAGTTGTTGAGCCTGGGAACTGACCAGTTGGCCCGCTCGGGCGACGGAACCTGCCCATTCTCTTCGACATTACTGACGTGGTAGCTGTGTTGGTTCCAGATGCGTCGGGTGCGCACCCAGTTGTCCAAGGGGTCGTTGAAGACGCGGATGCCGTTGACGCCAGGGAAGGCGTAGTTGTTGGCGCCGAGGACGATTTCGGCGTTTCCGTCGTTGTCGACGTCAACGATCAGCGGATACTCGTAGAGCGTGCCGCTGGGGTTGGGGATCGAGAAGAGCACCTCGGGGTCGGCGAAGCCGTCACCGTCGCTGTCGACGCCAGTGCCTGCTCCCTTGTAGACGCGCATCATCAGCTCGTCGTTGTAGACCACCTCGGCCGCGCCGTCGCCCTCGAAGTCGAAGACGCTCGAGCCGGTCACGGCGCTGGAGTAGTCCTGCGTGTCGCCGTCGGCCCAAAGCACACTGCCGTCGGTCTCGTAGACCAGATAATACCAGCGAGCCGCCAAGCCAATCTCGGGCTGTCCGTCACGATCGAAGTCGGCGATGGTGGGCGGTCCGCCGCCGGTGTTGCAGGCCTTCTCAGTGCGCCCGGGGGTGCACACCAAGCCCCCGTAGATTGAGGCAATTCGCGGTGCATCCAAGGGGATCTGGGTCGCCCAGAGCTGCTCCATCGACCAGGTGCCATCGCTCGCCTTGGACACGTTCCACTGCTCGACGAAGCCCTCGACCTGCGCCCGACGCACGAAGATAATCTCCGGCGTCAGGTCCTCGCCTCCAGCATCTGGGCTCAGATCCGCGATGGCAGCAGGCCCCGAACCGCCACTCGCCAGGAGCTGGCAGTCACCATCATAAATGGCGCCGGAGGCCACGATTTCGGCCAAGCCGTCCCCATCCAGATCCGCCACCGCCGCATGCGGCCAGCTCGTGGGCGCTTCGCAGTGCAGGCTCAGGTCATCGTCGATGATGCCGATCTGGGTGACCACCTCGGACAAGCCGTCGCCATCGAGATCGGCGAAGGCAGCCGAAGAGTTGCTGTGTCCCGAAGCGTGCCCCGCGACGGGCCCCACGGTCGCCCTGACCCCCCGCTCGAAGCCGCCTGCGCCGTCGGGGAGCAGGATGAGCACGTAGAGCTCGGCAGGGTTCACGGTGTTGGCGTTGGATACGACAATCTCCGCGTGCCCGTCGCCGTCCATATCGGCCGCCGCCAGGTCCGAAGACACCGAGAAAGGCGCCTCCATCGACGCGGCCAGCTCTCGACCATCGTCACCGCTGAGCACCCGAATGGCCCCAGGGCTGTTGTAGGCGCCGTTGGCGAAGGTGCCAAAGACCACATCTGGGATGTCCTCCTCGTCAATGACGCCATCACCATTGTCATCGGTGAGGTTGAGCACGATGGGGGTCATCATCACCTGGTTGTAGTTGGGGAAGAGCGGCGAGGCGCTCCAGTGCCACTGCACCCCAGGGCTGAACTCACCCACCGGCGGCACGTAGATGCACTGATTGGGGTTGTCGTCGACCTTGATGCACTGCTGCACGGTGGGCTCGCAGAACTCATCGAAATCGCAGTCCAAGTTGTCCAAGCAGGCGCCATGGCCCATCAAGCACGCGCCAAACAGACAGAGCTCCTCGTCGGTGCAGCAATATTGCTCGTTGCTGCCGCAGCGGGTCCCCTCGCAGTCGATCTTGCATTGGTTCTGCTCGCAGACCTCGCCAGGCTCACAGCAGAATTGGGCGTAGTTGGGCCCACAGCGCACCGCAGCACCGCAATCGGGCACACAGAGGTTGTTTTCGCAGAGCTCACCCGGCTGACAGCAGACCTCGACGGCTGGCAAGGCCCCGCATCGCAGCCCGCTCTCGCACTGCAAGCGACACTGACCCGACTCACAGGCCCAGCCCTCCTGGCAGCACTTCTCGCGACAACTGGGGGTGCCGTTGGGGCACAGCGGGGTGCACTCGACCAGCGCGGCATCACAGCCCTCTGTCAGCCCGCAGCACTGCAAGCCGCAAGGGTTCTGCCCCAAGGAGCAGGCCTCCACACACTGCCCCTCTTCACACACCAAGCCTTCGGCGCAGCAGCCTTCGCCGCAGACGATGGTCTCGCAAGCAGGCGTGGTGCAGACCCCCTCCACGCACTGCTGCCCTGCTTGGCAACAGACCCCTTCGCAGCGCACACCGCTCGGGCAGCTCAGGTCCTCGGGCAGCTCAACTTGGTCCTTGTGATCCTGGGTGTCTCCGGGGGGCTCGAGCTCATCGAGGCCCTCGCCATCGTTGACGTCCTGATCCATCGGAGGCCTCACCGCGGCCTCGTCACCACAGCCCCAGGTCAGCAGCAATGGCGGAATGAACAAGCACAACAAGAGGCTGAGTTTCTTCATGCTGTCTCCCTTGTTTCGAAGACTTCGGTGGCTTTCACCCGCATCCGGCACCGAGCTGCCGTGCAAACTCGAGCTTACCACATCGAGAGCTTGATCTTACCTTCTGCGACCAAATAGCCGCCAGACGTCACGCTGAGCCCAGCATCAAAGAGGTTGAGGCGTGCCGTGGGTGGCATGGCGGGCAACTTACTCATATCCAAGACAGGAATTGGAATACGTATGGGCTCGCTCGCCAGTGTCGACAGCACGACGCGCTGCAAGATTTCGCCAGCGTTGTCGAAGCTTCCCGCCAAGCTTTGGGCGTCCTCGGGAGTAGCGGGTTCGAAGTCGAGCTGCAGCAGCTCGGGCACCAGGCTGAGCACCACCTCGGAGCGCTCCTGGTCGAAGCTGAGCTTCGCTGGTATCTGCAACGAGACGAAGATGACGAAGGGCTCGACCGCCGTCTCCACGCGGATCTTCAGGTCGGCCACGATGAGCCTGAGCATCCCCGGCTCGTGTCCGGCGAGCAGCATGGGCGGCAGGGTAGCGCTGATGAAGATGGGGCCGTCGAGGCCTGCAGGCACGCTGACGCCGAGCTCATCGAGCAGCAGCGGCACCTCCTCCAGCGCGCCGTCGACGAAGAGGCTGAACATCGCGTCGTTGAGCAAATCCAAGGAGAGCGCCACCCCAACGTGCTCGTTGGAGAGCGTGGGTGGCTCGGTGGCAACCTTGATGGCGTTGCGGGCGATGGCGCCTTTTCGGTGGGTGTCGAGCTCGGCGTCGAGGTCGACCAAGAGACCAAAGTCAGTGGCGCTGAGCGCGGCGAGCTCGGTCTTGACCGCCACGTCGGCGTCGAGGGGCTCTGGGAGGTGGATGGTCTGCAGCGGGAGCACGCCGGCAAGTATCGAGGACAGGTTGAAGTCGAGGCGTTCGGCGATGGTGTCGGTGAGGACCTTGAGGAGACGTGTCCGGATCTGCTCTTCGGCGATGGCGATCACCCAGTCGAGCTTGCCATCGAGGAAGGACCAATGGATATCGAGCGGTTCGAGCTCGAGCTCGAGGTTCTCGAAATGCAGGCTCGTCGGACCGTTGGTACCGAGCTGTGCCGTGGCAGAGACGCGAATCCGGGCGGTGCTCAGGTAGCCCGAGCTGCTGCCGCAGAGGATCTGGGTGTCGAAGCCGCAAAGGCAGAGCTCCCCAGACACATCGACGTGCACGTCGGCGAGCTGCACGTCGACCTCGAGCTTACCGTTTGCAGGGATGATATCGACCTTTTCGGCGCGCAGTGAGATGTTCTCGAGCACCGCCGACACCTCGCAGCCGTAGCGGATGTTTTGTCTCGGTAGTCTAACCCAACCGATCAGCATCTCGACGGCGGTGGCGAGGTCGTCGAGATCGGCCGAGTTGTCGTCGAGCAGGTCCTTGGGCAGGAAGACCCGGGCGGCGGTCTGCAGTCCATCCTTGGGCTGACGCAGCGGTCCGTACATGACCGAGCGAGTGGCGCGGGTTTCTTGGCCGAGCTCGTCGCTTGCACGGAAGCGCAGCAACTTCAGTCCGCTGCCCTGCAGCGGCAGTGAGAACTTGAAGTTGCCCTCCGCGTCAAGCTGTATGGGCTGGCCATCGAGCTCGAGCAGGCTGACAGCGGTGTCGTCGCTGACCTGTCCAGCGACGATCAGCGCTTGGGTGAGGCCAGGGCGCACCACGGTGCCACGCACGGGCAGATCGATGCGCAGCTCAGGCGGCCCAGTGTCGACGCGGATGCGCCTGCGCACCTCGAGGCCTGGGGCTGGGCTCGCGCTGAGCCAGACGTCACCCGGTATGACGGCGCGCAGCCTGCCGCGGTCCTCCAGCAAGGCGTCTGCAGGTTCGACGCGCACCTCGAGGGTCTGCTCGCTGACGTTGCCGAAGAGATCGAGCGCACGGGCGGTGGTGTTGACCGCCGCGCCGAGGCGGATGCTGTGATGTGGATCATCCCAAATGGCGAGCAGCATGGGTGCCGCCTTCACCTCGAGCTCGCCGCGACGCCCTCCCTCGCTGCAGCGCCACTCGTAGTGCCCCGCCTTCAAGGCGAGGTAGCGCTGCCCGTGGCCGAGCAGGCCCTGTGAGGGCCAGATGCTCACGGTCTTGTTGCAGGGGAAGTCGAGCTGCTCGCCTGCGACCACCAGAGTCGGCACCACGCCCTCAGCAGGCGCGTCTTCTTCGACAGCCGGAGGCTGCTCTGGGCTGCACGAGAGCAGCATCAGGGAAACGGCGATGGTGAGGCAAGCACGCGACACGAAGGGCTCCAGTCCCACGTGACGCGCATCATTACGCGATTGAAAGGCATGCGCCATATTGACTTGTTGCGTGCCATCCCTGGCCCGCACCCTGCGGGCTGCCTTCGCAGCGAGTCTCCGCCTCCTGGCTTCGACTTCTTGTCCATTGGGCGCTTGGCCTGTTTTCCCAACCTGTAGGGGCGCACCTGCGTGTGCGCCCTCCCCGGATTCTGCATACATCGGGAGACGGACACGACGCCGACGTTGTATTCGCGTGCGATCCTCGAACCTCACCCCCCACCCCCCTCTCCATCGATGGAGAGGGGGAGCCGCGCAGTGTTTCGTATTCCCGTATTGACCGACATCCCGTCCAGCCTCTGCATCAGGCCTGCCTCGCGGCAGCTTTCCAGTGTTGTGAAGCATGCCAACCGTGTCCCAATGACGATGACCGAAGCAAGACGCGGAGCCGTCAAATACTGCTTTCTTCGTGCTCTTCGTGGTGCATTTGCTCTTTTGGTTCCTGGAGTTGCAAGTGATGCGCATCACGTGTGCCAGGGTATGGGAGACGGCGCGGCGCTGCCCAACACCTCGCCAAAGGGCTTTGCCCTTTGGAATCCCTTGTCATTCTAGGCTCTTGCAGGCGAGGCTGGTCGACCAGCGCGGGCGCTGGCAGCGGCCAGATGCGGCCGACCTCACCTTTTCACACGATAGCGCGCTGCGGGTCTGCAGGAAAGGCTGCACGCGCCTACCCACATCCCCGCTCGTGTTCCTCTCGCGTCCGAGGCCAAACCGACCGATCATGCTTTTTCCCGGCTGAGCATCCGCTTTCCTCTCCGTATCTGACGATATTTGGCCAGTTGACATCACCATACAAGTTGACTATGAAAGGCTGGCGTTTCGGACGCACTTTTTCATCTTCGAACACAATCGGTTGCCGAGCTCAAGGAGAATCCAATGCTTCGTATGTTCTGTGTCTTGCTTTGCTGCGCGCCACTGCTGGTTGGCTGTTTCGAGGCCTGTACTGAAGCTGACTGCACCGATAGCGTGACCATCACCTTCGAAAATCTGGATTCTGTGCAAGGGCTCTCGATGCAACTGACCCTAGCGGACGGAAGCCACCTCGACATTCAATGCCCTGCTTTGAGCTCCAGCCCAGAATGGCGCTGCCAAGGCAACTCGGTGCTCCTATGGAAAACACCTCGCTACCTCGACCTCACGGTGAGCGCCCCGAGCGGCTCCTACAGCGGCAGGATCACGCCCAAGTACGAGAAGCTCTACCCCAATGGACCCGATTGTGCGCCCATGTGTGGCGTGGCGACGGTGTCCGTCCCACTGCAGTGAGTCGAACGGTCGAACAGCGTTCGCTCTCGGGCACCGACCTCTCGACAACTGCAATTCCTCCGGAGTGTCGAGAGGATGCGTGCCCTTCGCTCACTTTCTCATTGCATGAGCTCTGTCTCCTGCTATCGTTTCGACGGTGTTGGAACGACAAGCACTGGGAGCGCTCATGCGAAACACGACCACCGCCCTTCGATGCCTGCTGCTCACGCCCCCCCTCCTCGTCCTGCTCGGCGGCTGCCTCGACGAGCTTGGCGACGCCTTCGATCCCTGTAAGAACGTCACCTGCGAGGACGACAAGAGCTGCGTCGATGGCAAGTGTCTGGTCCCTGACCAGAGCTACTTCGACGGCGGGCTCGAGTGGCAAATCCACGTCCCCACGCAGTGGATGTCCGTCGAGGAGGGGATTTCCTACTGCTCGCGCCTGGATTCCAATGGGACTGGGTGGCGGCTGCCCACGCTCGCCGAGCTGCGCTCCCTGATCGAGGGCTGCTCCAAGACTCGACCCGGTGGAGCCTGCAACGTGGTCGAGTTTGGCTGCCTCTCCGAGAGCTGTCGCAGCGGCGACTGTGATGGCTGCTCCATCAAGGACGGCCCCGACGAGGGCTGCTACTGGTCAGCAGAGCTGCGTGGCGCTTGCGGCGGATACTGGTCCACCGCAGACGACGAGAGCGTCGAACACGGTGGATGGTGGGTGGACTTCGAGAGCGGCGAGGTCGGGAACGACGGGCTCTACTACGAGGTGGGCGCCTACGTGCGCTGCGTGCGCTGAGCTATCGGGCGAGCGGCCGCTCGCCCCTACTCGTGGGCTGCTTGCAACACCAGCATACACTGGAGCGCAGCAAGGTCGGAAACGCTCGGCGCAGTTCCGAGGTGGCGCGTATGTCCGCTGTCTCGCTGCGTCGAGCGCTTGCGCTCACACGCCCAGCTGCGCGGAGCCTCTCATGACTTCATCCAACGAGTGCTTCACTCGAACGCCTGCTCAAGCTCGTCTGTGCTTGCCATTTTCTGAGTTCCTCACAGTTCGATATCTTCGGTTGGTGAGAACGATGGATTGTCATTCGGGGGAAAGATGCATCAGCGATATCAGTCGCTCAGGAGACTCATCGAAGAACACAGAGAGGTTGTCAATTTTGCACAGTTTGGGAGCGGAACAGACGAGTCATTGCTTCAGCAAGCTGAATCGACTTTGGGATTTCTATTTCCTCCATCATATCGCTGGTGGCTTCAGAATTATGGTGGCGGAGAAATTTGTGGTGAGGAAATATTCAGCGTCTATGAGCTTGCCTCCCCTTCGTTGCCCGCCGGAGATGTGGTCTATATGAATACGGGGAAGCAGAAAATGCGAACGCTGTCGGAAGAACAGATTGTCATTTGCGTCAGCGATGTTGATGGCGCGTTCTTCTTCGATGCAAGCCGGCGAACGGATGATGGAGAATGTCCCGTCGTTTCGGTCCTCCTGAACAGAATCTATGCCGTTGATTTCTTGGACTTTCTACGCAAGCGCATCAACAACTTTGGATGATTGCTTCTCTCTTTCGGCCTTTCTCCTGGTCCGAGGGCCGGCACGTGCGGCTATCGTAGGTGTGCTCGAGGGCTTGGCGCGTTCTCGATGCCGGGGCCGAAACCATTTCGAAATCAGGATTTGTGTCCAAACGCAAGTTCGAATAGGCTTCTCCTTGCGCGTCTCGCAGGACGCGCCAGGGCAAGTCCCTACCCACCGAGCACCAACAGCGTGGTGGCCCAGCTCGCTCACGCCCCGCGCCTTTACCCACTGGATGTCAGGATGTTGCGCTCAAGTCTACATTTTCGCTCGCTCTCGAAGCCCTCTCTCGTGCTTTTCTCCCTCTTCATCGCCGCCGGGCTCAGCTTCGGCTGCGACGACGATCCGGTGACGCCTGCTGATACCCATGATCAGAGCGAAACCGAGCTCCCCAACCCAGACCAAGACCAGCTCGACCCCGACACCGAGCAGGACACGCTGCCCGACGAGGAAATCGATGAGCTCGACGAAGTTCAGGAAATCGATGAGCTCGACGAAATCGATGAGCCCGACGAAATCGATGAGCTCGACGAGCTCGACGGCGACGACGAGGTCATCGTGCCCCCGGAGAACGTCATCGAGAACTGGGACTTCGAGCTCTGGCAAGACGAGCTGCCCATCTTCTGGTTCGGTCCCGAGTCCAGCATCGAGAGCGGCGCCATCTTCCAGGTCAGCCAAAACGTCTACAGCGGCGAGCACGCTTGCGGTTTGGTCAACGGCAACAACGGACACGTCCGCTTCGCCACCGCCATGATGTCGCTGCCCGCCGGTCGCTACGACTGCACCTTCGAGGCCCGTGGGACCGGTGAGGTCCGCGCAGGCGCCTACATCGACGGCGACTATCGCTACGGGGGCTACACCACCCTCTCCGACTCCGACTGGCAGACCATCTCGTTTGACTACAACCTCGCCGTCGACGCCGTCGAGAACAACGCCTTCCTCTTCTCCGTGCGCAACACCAGCGGCGAGCACGTCATCGTCGACCACGTGGTCTGCGCGCGCCGGCCTGCTCCCTGCGATGCAGTGAGCTGCGACGACTGGGAACGCTGCAACCCCAGCACCGTCGAATGCGAGCCCCTCAGCGGCCGCTGCACCGACGGCGCCGACTGCCTCGACTGGGAGAG